>JALQZL010000100.1 GCA_023258355.1 Wenzhouxiangellaceae bacterium
GCCTCTCGGCTTGACTCAATGATTGGGTCGACTTGCTGAGCAAACAGCGGCGCTGAAAACATCAGGGCAACCATTAACGCGAGAAGTCTGCTGGGATTTGCGAAGTTGTGTTGTTTCATAGATTTACTCATACCAGTCACTGTCTGTCCAAACAACTTGGAAGAACGTTTGGGTGAATTGTGTGTGCTTTAAATACTAAACTGCCTGCAGTAGGGGGTTCACTTACCCCAAGGGACTTATTCTAAGCATATTAGAAAGAATAACGCAAGAAAGAGGGGCGAATTGGCTCAATTCACCCCGATTTTTCATGGTCAGGCCCAAATTCAGCGCCTACGGTGCTTGTGCGCTAATATCGCCAGACTGAGTGGAAGCGCCTGACCCAATGTGCCGTTCAAAAAAGGCCAGCATTTGATCGTAGAGCTCGACGCGGTTATCCACATCAAAAAAGCCATGGCCCTCGTCTTCCTTGATCATCCATTCATATGGCTTACCGATGCGGCCTAAGGCGTCTCTCAGGCGATAAGCATGCCCCACGGGTACGCGAACATCGCTGCCGCCGTGAACAATGAATAGGTCTGCCTTAATTTTATCCACGTTGTGGACAGGCGAAATGGCTTCGATTCCCTCAGCCGACTCGGCAACGTGACTGCTCATGAAACGCTCAAAGGCATTATCGTTTTGAGAGAAATCAGAGCCATCCCCTTCTCGGAACCATTTCATATCGTACACCCCGACGATACCCACAGCGCACTGATAAAGGTCAGGTTCTTTAATCACTCCCCACAGCGCAGCGTAGCCACCATAACTCCCACCAGCGATGCAGATTCGATTTGGATCAGCAATACCTTGGTCTATGGCCCACTGCGTTGCATCAGTGACATCATCTTGCATGGCTTGACCCCACGCCAGGCGCCCAGCCCGCTCGAAATCATCTCCACGATTACCGGAGCCTCTGAAATTTACCTGCAGCGTGGCATACCCGTGATGGGCAAAGAACTGAGCCTCTGGATTAAATCCCCAAAAGTCAGTCACACCGAAGGGGCCACCGTGCACATTGACGATCAGAGGCAAGCCAGCTTTTTTCTCTTTGGGCAAACTCAGCATGGCATGCAAAGTCATGCCATCACGCGCTGTGATTTCATGGACTTCCATCTCCACCAACGCGTCTTTGGGCAAATTGGGTCGGACTGCTGCCAGATAACTGGCTGCCATGGTTTGTGTGTCGAATAAATAGAACTCACCTGGGTTGCGATCGCCCCGAACAAACAAAATCGCCTTGGTGCCGTCCGCAGAGTACGAAGTCAGGCTCACATCATCTTGTGGGAAGCTGGCTGCCAATCGTTGTAGCAAGATGGCCTCTGGATTGCTCGTGGCCTTGTCCTCTAAGAATGTGTAGGTGCCTGGGCCAAATCGGCTCATCACCCCCAAAACCTCACCGTCTGATCCCCGCATGGGCGCGGCCACATCCACTTTGGGGTGCCGATACAAGAAATCTAGCGTATCTGTCTCAAAGTCATACCGAAAAACGCCGGCGCGGTCGTTTTCAGCCATATCATGGTTAGAGGCGAGATACAGCTTAGTATTGTCTGCAGAGAAACCAAGTGGTGTGATATCTGGCCGTTCGCGCTGTGAGTCAACGTTGAACCGAGACCATGTGTCTCCTTTTTTGACGAATAAATTGAATCGCAAGTCATCAAATTCCTCTGCATCAATAAGCTCTACGGCGACACGAAGGGTGCCACTGTTATCGGCGATTAATGATGCGATGTCCCGACTGTCTGGCTGATCTGCAAGGTAATTCAAATCGCCATCATAGATGTTCAGTAATTGCGCCTTGGGTTGGCCCCCGTCCGCAAAGTGGTATCGTGCGATCAAAATTCTGTCCGGGTCCTGGCGGTAAGGATGCAAGATCTGGTAGCTCGATCGCTGGGTGTCGAATATTTGTTGGCGGCGCTTGCCATTAATATCAGCAGCATAGAGCGCTGGTGCCGAGCGGCGCATGGTATCCAAGCTACCAGTGACGGTGGCTACTGACATGATCACTCGTTCATTGTTGCCCCATAGAAATTGCACCACATGTTGGTCATCGCCAAACCCAAAGACTGTGAGCAACTCACGGTCTTCTGTGCTCATGATGCCTAACTTGACCTCACTGCCTTCCTCAAAAGTAAAGGCCACATGCGCCGCATCTGGCGATATCAGCATGTTGCGGACTTTGGCGCTGTCCACAAATTGTCGTGTCGTGACTTCCTGAGCCAACAATGGTGGGGTCAGAGTGAAAGCAAGCAATATGATCAAACAACGAAACAGTGGCATCAAAAAACTCCCTTAGCAAAAACGAAATCCGTCCTCAATATTAAACCAGTCAAGCCTCCAAAGCTATGGCCTGTAGAGCTCACTCTGGCTAGGCGCATTGACTGTGGCATAGCCCACTGGCTTTCGCTAAACTAAAACCATGCGAGGTTTTTATACAGGGAAATGAAACGATGGGCATGCATCAAAAGGGCGTTGACCCAACCGGCCAGACCAATGAATCACAAATACTGACTTCATTCGGAGTTCCCCTGGCAATTGCCTATCTGCCAGATCCAGACCCACTCAACCTAGAGCTCCGTAATCTCTTTGTTGAGCGAGCCGCTCAAGGTGATCGCTATAGCAATCCAGAGCCACGAGTGAAGCGCAACAAAACCCTCTTTGAATCTCGGTTCAATCTATTTGAATGGCCAGAACCGTGTGTGCAAAAACTTAAAGCCTTTTGCATGGAGCAATTGTTCGCCGTGATTCGAGAGCTGAACGGCTACGGCGATGACATGCTCAAGGATATTCATTATGCGCTGGAGTCATGGTTTCACATCACCACAAACACGGGGTATTTTGCGGCTCATAACCACCCCAATCACGCTTGGTCTGGGGTCTACTGCGTACGCCATGATGGTGATGATCCAGACACTGATAGTGGAAAGCTAACTTTTATCAACCCCAACTTGGCATCCAATATGTATGTGGATGTGACGACCGCGCGTCTCAGGCATCCCTATTCTGGCGCCCCCATCATGTTGCGCCTCAAACCAGGACAGTTGGTTCTATTTCCCTCTTGGTTACTGCACGAAGTCATGCCCTATGAGGGCAACACTGAACGAATTACTGTCGCGTTCAACGCAAGATTCCGGTATGTCGGTAACCAGGTACTCTAAAGCCCGGTACTCTAATGCCTATGCGCTAGGCGGGCCTCGCTAACACCCACGTCCTGCCCGCCAAGTGCGCACCATCAATACGAGTTTCACCGCTGTCTTGGAGCGTCAGACCACTGTCTAACAAGGGTTGCAGCCAATCGTCTCCATTGCCCACCAACTGCGTGACGCGGCGCATATCCTCCAATCTTGACTGCGCATAAACCAATTGTTCCAAATAAGCCCCCGCCAGACTGGCTTGCGCCATGATTTCACCCATTGGTTGAGCGAGCACGATCCGGTTGGTTTCAAGCACTTGCGCCAACAAAGGAGAGGCCGTTTTTTGATAAATGGGCGCCAACTGGTTGCTGATTCGAGTTAAACGATCAGATAAATCTTGACCAGAAATTTGATTCTTTGACCACGAAGACAGTAATTTGAAGTAACCCGCCTCCTTTAACATCTGATAATCACCCGCTTCTTGACTCATGGTGGATGACATGTCGCTATCGGTGGCATGGGTCATCATGACAAGCTTTCCATTGGGTTTGATGAGTTTCACTAAACGATCAGACAAGGCCTCTAGATTGCAATACTCCAAGCCATACTGACTGGTCACTAAATCAAACGACCCGCCCACTCGCATTTCATCCAACGCTTCGATCCGACAACCGAAGATGAATTCAATGCGACCATGTGTCTGACTCTGTTCACCCCAAATAGCCTGCAGCGCCTCTGGCTCAACGTGGGCGCCATCAACAGCCACAATCGACGCCCCTGGTGGCGCCGACTGATGAGCAAGCATGGCAATAGCGCCAGAGCCAGTACAGAGATCCAAGATACGAGCCGTGCTATCAAGTTGAGAGAAATGCTCTGACCAAAAGTGCGCAATCTCACGGTCATAATTGCCCTCAAAGTCCTGAGGCAGCGAATGCTGCGCGCCTGCACGCCAGTAGGCGCTCCAGTGGTTTAGTGACTGTTCCATGATTTAGTTATCCGTGCGTCTTGGCAGTGCTATCTGCTTTAGTTTATGCGAATTCTGCCCCCTGAAATAAAACAGGCCCGGATTTCTCCGGGCCTGCTTCAAGCTTTGAGTGAATAGAACTTAAGTTCTAATCAACTTAGAAGCTTTGGAGGTAACGAACATACATGATTCGACCATAACCATTGTAAAGGTCAAAGTTGAACCCACGCCCTTCACCTGGATCCAATACTGGATCCTTGTCAAACGCGTTGTCGATACCTAGGCTGACGCGACCATCCCATGGAGTGAAATAGTTCACTTGGATGTCGTGAGTTGTCCACGATGGCAGGCTGTCCAAAGTTGAGGACACAGCATCTTGCTGGCCGCCAATGTAGTTCACGTTCCATGAGAATTGGAAGTCACCATAGAAGTGGCTGTTAGACCACACAGCACGCCAGCGTGGCAGACCAGCAAGGCCTGAAACGTTGGTGCCGTTATCGATCTCATAGTTCCAAGTGTAACCACCGCGGATGTCTGAGCGGAGGGTACCCCAGTCACCAAGATCGAAGTTGGTGCCGATTCCAATGTCGAAACCATCAACCATGATGTTACCCAAGCTGGCAAAACCAGTTTGTGCATACACCACTTCATTGTTGCTACCAAACTCAGCACCCAGGCCCAGTTGTGGCTGAGGTGCGTTAGCACCAGTGCCTGCTGGGAAAGTGCTCAAGCCTGGAGGACAGTTTTGGCTGGTGCCACGCAGACAGTTGATCACTGTTTGCGCGCTGATGCCGGCCACACGGTCAGTCACTTCAATGTTCCAGTAGTCGATAGTCATGTTGAACCAATCAGCTGGCTCATACACAAGACCCAGTGCGAACTGCTCAGATTGCTCAGCACCAATGTTTGGGTTAGCAATAGAGAATGTGTTCAACTGGATAGCTTGTGTTGGCGGCACGCCTAGAGCTTCCGCGGTGATTGGATCCACAGCTGAGGCAGCAGAGAACGCTGGCTGAGCTGACAGGATATCCAGAGGTGGTGCACGGAAGCCTTCACCCCAAGAACCACGGAATGCCAATGAGTCAGACGCTTCCCAACGCAGAGAGACTTTCGGCGAGAAGTTTGTGCCGAAGTCGCTGTAGTCATCGTAACGACCAGCTACGCTCAGCTCGACGTTCTCGAGGATTGGGAACAACAACTCACCATAGACCGCCCAAGTGCTACGAGCACCGAAAGCTGAGTTACCAGCAGAACCGGTGATGTTGCCAGCAGCTTGCAGTGAATCGTAGTTGTCTTTGTAGTCTTCATCACGAGACTCTGCACCCAGAGCGAACCCTACTGGGCCATTAGCCATCTCAAAGAGATCACCACTGACCAAACCATAGTACTCGCGAGACACGAAACGTGCGTCACGGTT
>JALQZL010000101.1 GCA_023258355.1 Wenzhouxiangellaceae bacterium
GTCCACCCGAAACGATGATCCAGTGGGTGCGAGCCGTCCCTGGGATCGGGGCCGTGATGGTTTCGTGCTAAGCAACGGCGCAGGGATGGTCGTCCTTGAAACTTTAGCGCATGCAAAAGCCCGTGGCGCACAGTTTTATGCTGAAGTGGTTGGCTTTGGAATGAGTGGCGATGCGTACCATATGACCTCACCACCAGAGGGCGGCGCTGGTGCAGCGCAGTGTATGGCACGCGCCATCAAAGATGCTGAATTGTCACCCGAGGATATCGATTACATCAATGCGCACGGCACATCCACACCGGCCGGGGATGCCGCAGAGCTGGCGGCGGTGAAGTCGGTATTCGGTGCGCATGCAGGAAAACTCATGATGAGCTCAACCAAGTCAATGACAGGCCATATGCTGGGGGCCGCCGGGGGCATGGAATTGATCGCTGCAGTGCTTAGTCTGAGAGACGGGATCATTCCACCAACCATCAACTTGGATGATCCAGATCCGGAGTGCGAGGGCATTGATTTGGTGCCTCATGAAGCACGTCGTGTGGAGATCAAGACGGCTTTAAGCAATTCTTTTGGTTTTGGTGGCACTAACGGCTCATTGATTGTCTCTGAACTTCGTTAGGTTTTCGATGCGTGCAACTTGGCATCGTGTAATTTGTCATGCATAAACAGCTTATCGGTGAAATTGACTTTCTTGCAGTTTCACAGACCTTTCCACAACAATGGCCCTTCATTCTCAGCAGCGCTGGTTCAGCCACAACGCCTTCTGCACGCTATTCGATGCTGTTTCGCACTTCCGGCGAGGAAATTATCGAACATGCCGGCCCTGGGACTGCTTTTCTGACCACATTGGCCAGTCGGCTAGAAACAGGAAACGGTCCCATCGATGATGAGCTGCCCTTTTGGGGAGGGTGGTTTGTCTATCTGGGCTACGAGGTGGTCACTGAAATTGAAAATAGCCTGGTGCTGCCGCGTGGTACAGACCGACTGCCTGTGGCCTATGCTGCCAGGACACCTGTTGCTGTGATTTATGATCATTGGAAGCATCAGACTTGGTTAGTCGCAGAGACAGAAGATGCCCTTAGCGAGGCTGTTAAGGAGCTTGACGCCGTTGCGGCGCAGTTTCAGTCATCAGCACACCATGCTGGTGTGGGCGGCATCACCGAGATGGACTGGGTGATCAGTGTGGAAGCACCAGAGCAGTTTACTGATGGCGTGGTCAAAATTCTTGAATACATTCGCGCCGGTGATGTGTTCCAAGTCAATCTCTCCAGGCAGTGGGTGGCTGAGGCAGTATCTGACGTGGATCCTTTGTCCGTCTATCAGGCCCTATGTCAAACCAATCCAGCCCCTTTTGCTGGTTTTGCGCGACTGCCAGGGGGGTGTGTGATTAGTTCTTCTCCAGAGCGTTTGGTTCAGCGACGAGGTGAGCTCATTCAAACACGACCCATTGCAGGCACTCGTCCGAGAGGTTCTGACTCGCTTGAGGATGAAAGACTAATGGATGAGCTTATGCAGAACAAAAAGGAAAGAGCAGAGCACATCATGCTGATTGACTTGGAGCGCAATGACCTGGGTCGAGTGTGCCAACCAGGTAGCATGTCTGTTGATGAGTTGATGGTCATTGAAAGCTATGAGCACGTTCATCATATTGTTTCCAATGTCTGTGGCAAGCTCGCCGCCCATGCCGACTCGGTTGATGTCATCCGTGCTGTGTTCCCTGGCGGGACAATCACTGGGTGCCCCAAAGTCAGGTGCATGGAGATCATTGCTGAACTAGAAGGCAGTGGAAGAAGTTTTTACACCGGTGCGATGGGTTATATCGGCCACCACCAAACCATGGATTTCAATATTCTTATTCGATCGGTAGCGGTTGATGGGCGCTCTGTTAGGTTTCGAACGGGCGCCGGCATTGTGGCCGACTCAGATCCACAGGCCGAGTTATTGGAGACAGAAGCAAAAGCCAGAGGCTTACTCAATGCGTTTGGTCTGAGGGGAGGCATGCATGGCTAATCACACGGTGATTAATGGCGAGTTCACCACTTGCTTACCTGCCGATGATCGGGGATTTTTGTTCGGTGACCACGTCTTTGAAACCATGCTGACTCACAATCGCACAATCCCACTGTGGGCTTGGCATTGGCGACGCCTCAAACTGGCGTGTCAGGATCTGGAGATTACTCTCCCCACTGAAGAGCTTGTATTGAAAGAACTGGCGATGGTGCTCAATGACGACATGTCTGTGGTCAGACTAACATTGACTCGAGGGAGCTCTCAAACAGGCTATGCCATACCATCATCAATTCAGACGCGACGCGTCATTCAGGTAAGGCCTGTTTCTGCGCAGATGACGACACACAAAGCGCATGGCCTAGATGCGGATTGCGCGAACTTTCATTTGCCCAATCATTCATTATTAAGTGGTATGAAGCACGGAAACAGACTCTATCAGGTTAGGTTGGCGCAATTGTGTTGTCAGCTAGCAGTGGATGAGATATTGATTTTTCGGGAGGATGGGCGGTTAGCCGAAGCGATGGCTTCTAATGTCATAATTGTGCACAGTGACGTGGTGAAAACGCCTCAGGTGCCTGAAGTGAATGGTGTGGGTCTGCAGTGGCTGATCGATATGGGTGCACCGATAGTGAAGCAGGACATTTTTTTTGAAGAGGTTGACCAAGCATCAGAGATTATCCTAATCAATGCGACGGCAGGTGTTCGGCCAATTAAGCAATGGCGGAAACGTGCCATGACAGCACGTGAGGTCTGTCGACGCTTGCAAGCGATTTGGGATCAATCATTGAGGTGATGGGTGAGGCGATGAGGCTATCTTTGCTCACAAAGCCGAGTGTGCGCTGGGTGGGGATGACATGCCTAGTTATCATGCTGGCGCTTGCTCTAGTGGTTGCGCGGGCGGTCAGTGCTCCGATCCTGACGCAACATGAACATCAAATGGTTATTCAAGTCCCCAGAGGAGCAACCTTTAAATCGCTGATACGGGAACTCGAGTGGTTGGGCCTGCTACGAGGCAGCGTTTATTGGCGGATCTTTGGGCGAGTCAGTAACCCCATCATCCAAGCTGGCGAGTATCAAATCAAGCCAGGCGACTCTATGCGGGCAATGCTGGATCGGATGAGAAGGGGAGATCAAATTCAATATCCGATGACGATTGTCGAGGGCTGGACACTGGGAGAGCTTCGGCAGGCCCTGAGTGACAATCCACGATTAAGTCACGAAACTAGGTCATGGTCAGATAACCGCTTAATCGCGGAATTGGGTTGTCGTGATTGTTTTGCAGAGGGACGGTTCTTGCCAGAGACCTACCTTCATGTTCGAGGGGACAGTGATTTTTCAGTCTTAGAGCGTGCTTATCAGGCCATGTCTGATGTGCTGTCGGAAGCGTGGGGGATGCGGCGCGATACCTTGCCATTGAACGGTCAGGATGACCTTCTCATCCTTGCCTCACTGATTGAGAAAGAAACCGCAGTGCCCAGTGAGCGGGAGACGATCGCAGGGGTCTTTGTCAGACGTTTGGAGGCAGATATGCGTCTACAAACCGACCCAACGGTGATCTACGGTATGGGGCCACGCTTTAATGGGAATCTGACTAGAGCCGATCTGCGCGCTGATCATCCTTGGAATACCTATACGAGGAGAGGGCTTCCACCGACGCCGATTGCACTGCCAGGCCAGGCAGCCATTCAAGCAGCAGCAAACCCAGCCGATGGGACAGCGCTTTATTTTGTAGCGAGGGGAGATGGTAGCCATGTCTTTTCCGATACACTGTCAGAGCATAATCAGGCGGTCAATAAGTACATTCGAGGACGCGAGCAATGAATGGATCACAACGGGGCCTTCTCATCACACTGGAAGGCGGCGAGGGTGCTGGAAAGACAACCGCAGCTGGTCACATTCGTGCGTGGCTCGAAGACCGTGGGCGCACAGTCGTTTCGAGCAGAGAGCCCGGTGGGACACCGATCGCCGAGCAAATTCGGTCTATCCTGCTCGATCCTGAGTCCAAAGACATGGGACCAATCACTGAATTACTTCTCATGTTCGCGGCTCGAAGTGACAATCTAGACCAGCTTATTCGCCCGAATTTGGAGGCTGGGTTTGATGTTCTATGCGATCGGTTCACCGATGCTAGTCGCGCTTACCAAGGCGCAGGCCGTGAACTTGGTTTGGGCCCAGTGGATTTACTCGCGCAGGTTGTTCATTCAGACGTGACTCCCGATCTGACATTGTTGTTGGATGTGCCTGTCGAACTTGGCATGGAAAGGGTGGGTAAAAGAGGCGTTGCGCCCAATCGTTTTGAACTGGCCAAGCATGACTTTTTTGAGCGAATCCGGCAAGGTTACCTCGCCCAAGCAAAAAGCGAGCCTGACCGGTTTGTAGTGATTGATGCTACCCAGCCATTAGAGGTCGTTGAGAAAGCGATTGAGCAGGCACTCGAAACAAGATTAGGCAAGAAGCTGTGACAGTGGAAATTGATGGCTTGGCGCCTTGGCTGAGTGTGCCGTTCGAGCAATTGTTGCGGGCTTGGCAAGCAGCAGAACTTGGACATGCACCGCTGATCTATGGCCCAGAGGGATTGGGTAAGACAGCCCTTGCGCATTGCCTTGCGAAAACAATGCTATGTCAACAGTCTGGCAAGGCGGCGACGGTGTTCTGTGGTCAGTGTCATAGTTGTCAATTAATGGACTCTGGCACGCATCCTGATTTCTTTGAAGTCAAACCCTTAGAAGAGGGGCGACAGATTGGTGTTGATCAGGTGCGTCAGTTTAACGAGCAGCTAGCGCTCACTCCTGCTGTGAGTCAATCTCGGATCGGCCTGATTGCGCCTGCTGAGGCACTGAATGACAACGCAGGAAATGCGCTCTTAAAGACACTCGAAGAACCACCAAACAACGTCTATTTGGTCTTAGTGACCAACCACTTGCAACGGCTGTTACCAACCATTCTCAGTCGATGCCAGAAATTCTCAATCGCTCTGCCTGAAAGCTCACAGGCAGTGGCGTGGCTTCAGAAAGAAGCGCCAGAGGCCTCTCAAGGCGAGTTATCCACCGCACTTTTGATGAGCGCGGGCGCCCCCAGTTTGGCGCTCCAAACATGGCAATCGGGGGATGTTGAGGCAGCAAAAGAGGTGCTGAATAAGCTTCATGCGATTGCCAAAGGCGAGGGCGTTTCTCCAGACTTGGCGGAACAGTGGGCGCAAAACCCATCTAAAGTATGGGCATGGTTGGCTTTTTGGGTGAGCCAGATCGCAAGATCTGCAATTCAAGATGATGAAATAGATCCCGTGGTCAGTGCCATAAGCCAGGGGCAGGCCAGTGATTGGTCTGGTTTGTGGCATGATGCGTTGGAGGGACGATCGCTGTGTCAGACAGGTGTTCGCCAAGACCTCCTATTGAGTCGCTGGCTTATAAAATGGGAGTCTGTGGTTTCGCCATCTTGAGCGATGGTGGCTTTCTTTTTCTTCGGTCAAACCCCA
>JALQZL010000102.1:0-5115 GCA_023258355.1 Wenzhouxiangellaceae bacterium
GAGCCTAAGCCAGAGCCTAAGCCAGAGCCTAAGCCAGAGCCTAAGCCAGAGCCTAAGCCAGAGCCTAAGCCAGAGCCCAAGCCAGAGCCCAAGCCAGAGCCTAAAACAGACTAGTCTGAGCGCTGTCTGACTCTAGCTCAATAAGGCCAGAGCGAACAGCAAGCTTCAGGAGCGCCACCTCGGTATCGACGTTAAGCTTTTCATAGATGCGGTACTTGTAGGTGGCGATGGTCTTTGGGCTCACGTTCAGCTGTTTAGCGATCGCTGGCATGCGTTTTCCCTCCAAGAGTGACAATGCGACCTCCATCTCCCGAGTGGTCAGTGAATCGAACCGCCTGAGGTGTCCCGGTATCCGCGCCATAGCTAAAGACTGGGCTAATGCAGACGAGATACTATGCTCATCTCTTGCAGCGCAACAAATCGCCTGAACAAACTCCTCAGACTGGCAAGCGGGCGTTACTAGGCCCTTTACGCCTAACTCAAGAAGCCGAGAAAGTGCAGGATGATTGCTATGCGCCACAAGCCCAACAATCCTGATCTGTGGTGCGACTCTCCGATAACGCTCAATCACACCCAGACCATGGCTCAGATGGCTTGTCATGTCGATCAACAGCACCTGAGGTATCTCACCCTCAGCTACTCGGCGTCGGATTAAGTCATGCGAACCATGTCCCAGCACATTCAGTTGACTTTGCTTTTTCACAAGCTCAATCAACCCTGTCAGCCACAACGCCTGAGGGCCGATCACCATCACATTAATCATCACCAATCCTCCATACAATCAAGATATCTAAACTAGAAACAAGACAAGGCAGATTTAACATTCATCGACATTGACTGACGGTCTTGAATAAAATGGAGCAAGCGCCCATTGATTAATCAGCGACTTGAAACAAAAACTCAGTGACTCACCAGGAGAAGTTGTCATGGTCAAACTAGCACAGGGATTTATTGCACTCACTATTCTTATTTCCTCGATCTCCACGGGATGGGCATCTGAGTCAGTGAGAACAGAGTATTTGAGCATTGGATATGAACCCATCTATGAGGGATTGGAACACCCCTGGTCACTTGCCGTGCTGAGTGATGGAAGCTTTTTGGTCACAGAACGCCCAGGTCGTCTGAAACACATATCCATCGAAGGTGAGATTACTGAGATCGCTGGCGTGCCAACGGTGAATGCTTTCAATCAGGGTGGACTCTTAGAGGTACTCCCTCACCCAAACTTCGATGACAACCGAATCATCTATCTCACTTATTCCAAGCCTGACCCTGCTAATTCAGGTGACACAGCCACTGCTTTGGCCCGCGGATTTCTCATCGACGGTGAACTATTGGCACTAGAAGATATTTTTGTCCAAGACAGGTACAGCTCACCTGGACGGCACTATGGCTCCAAGTTGGCTTGGATGCCTGATGGGACATTGCTGATGAGTATCGGAGATCGAGGTACAAATCCGCCCAGAGCGCAGGACTTAGCCGATCACGCTGGCAAACTTCTGCGTCTGACGGAGCTGGGAGAGCCTGCGCCAGACAACCCATTTGTGGCTGATAGTCTTGCGATGCCAGAAGTGTTCTCATGGGGGAATCGGAATATCCAAGGGCTCTATGTCGACCCTGAAACATCACACATTTGGGCCACGGAGCATGGCCCACGCGGTGGTGATGAGCTGAACTGGATCCGTGCAGGCACGAATTATGGATGGCCTGTGGTCTCCCTCGGACGTGACTATCGTACCCAAGAACAATTTGCCAATGGCCAAAGACAGCATCCTGATATGGCTGATCCATATATCGACTGGACACCAGGCATCGCACCGTCGGGTCTGACCAAAATCACAAATGATCATTTTGGTCCTTGGCAGGGTAACTTAATTGCGGGTGGACTCCGCACACAGCAACTCCGACGAATCGTGTTTGAGAATGGCGAGGTGGTACACCAAGAGGAGATCCTTCGCGATCGACTCGGGCGGATTCGCGATGTCCGGATTGGCCCAGACAGCAACCTCTATGTCATCACGGACGCGCCTTCCGGAGCGCTGTTTAAAATTTTTCCCATAAAACAGTAATCAATGCGATCCAGACTTCCCTTGGTGGTCTTGACCGGTGGTATCGCCAGCGGCAAGACAACGGTGTCCGATCGATTGGCCGAGTGCGGCGCTTACGTCCTTGATGCCGACGTTATCGCACACGAAATGACTCAACCGGGTGGTTCGGCTTACGATGACATTGTTGATCACTGGGGCGATGAAGTGATTATTCAAACAGGCCCGCTAAAGGATCATATTGATCGCAGACAGTTGAGATCAATTGTTTTTAGGGATGCCTCCCAAAGGCGGAAACTCGAGGAGATACTTCACCCAAAAATATTGGCTGAATTGCACCACAGATTGACTGAGCCAAAGGCTGTTTCCAACCATACCTATGCCGTGGCTGTCATTCCTCTGTATGCAGAACTCAATTTGGATCTCAATCCAGATGCAGTGGTTGTTGTGGATGTGACTGAAGCCACTCAAATGAAAAGACTAATCTCAAGAGACCAGATCGAAGAGACATTGGCAAGGCAAATGATAGCGAGTCAAGCCTCCCGTGAAATGCGCTTGGCCAAAGCCACCGACGTCATTACGAATGAGGGCAGTATTAACGACTTACTAAAGGCCACAGAAAAACTGGACAAAGCATTACAGGCGCGCCTCACTTCGCCAAAATCATCATCATGAGGCGTGATGTGGCAATGAGTCGATTGTCTTGGTCTTCTAATCTAATGTCCCATAAATGAGTGGATCTACCCTGATGTACGATGTCCGCCCGGGCACTCAAGACTCCCTGCCTCATCGATCTAATGTGGTTGATAGACAACTCTAAACCCACTGCGTAATGTGTTTTCGAGTCAATAAGCAAGAAAGAAGCTGCGCTGCCAACAGACTCCGCCAGTACAGCAGACGCACCACCATGAAGAATTCCCATGGGTTGATGAACACGCTCATTAACAGGCATCCGTGCCACGAGATAACCCTCTCCCACGGCCGAATACTGAATATCAAGCGCCTCCATCAAGGTATTTCTTGAAGAGGCGTTGAGGCGCTCTAGGAGCGCCTCGCTTTGGACGGTTTCACTCATCCTCTGACCTCAACTGGTAGTCAATTTCATGTGGAGGTGGCTCCCCACCCTCTCCCTTTAAATAGTGATTCATCCACCGCATTAGTCTCAGACTGTAATCCCAGCGCGAAGCTGCCCGTTGATTGCCATGACCTTCCCCTGGATAGAGAACCAAGCGAGTGGGCGGTGGATCATCTTGGAGCACCAGGTAGCGATAAAGAATCCGCGACTGGGTGGGATCGACCCTTGGATCCGAGGCGCCATGCAAAATCAAGATGGGCGTCTTGGCCTGCTGAGCATAGTAAATTGGACTGGCCTCGCGATAGAGATCCCAGTTTTCCCACGGCCAGGTTCTGTAATGGACGAGATAGAGCTCTTGAGCAATATCAGATGTTCCTAACATCGCAATCTTATCGGCAAGGCCAACGTTCATCACCGCAGCTGCGAATCGCTCGGTGTAGTAGGTTGCGCCCCAAGCTGTTGCGTACCCACCATAGGAACCGCCCGTGATGCCCACCTTGTCTCTATCGACGAGGCCAGAGTCGATTAAATGATCCACCCCATCGATGAGATCACTGAACTCCTCTTTAGCAGGTCGCCCCTGAGAACTGAGCGTAAATTCAACCCCACGCCCTGTGCTACCTCGATAGTTCGGGTAGAACATGAAGTAGCCCTCTGCTGCTGCCACCTGTCCTGGCAATGAATAGGTGGTCAACCACCCATTTGAGTAATGCGCCTCAGGTCCGCCATGGACTCCCAAAATAAGTGGGTAGCGCTCTCCTTCTTTGTAATTTAGAGGCCAAATTAACAAACCTTGAAGAGTCAAGCCATCAACCGCCTCGTAGGTGACAACACTTTGCCGAGCAAGCGTCACTTCGGCTAGCCATTGGTTAGTGTCTGTTACGCGCACCACTTCGTTTTCGCCTGAAGCCCACTGATAGACTTCTCGCGGATGCTCTGGTGTTGTGGCCACAAATGCCATCTCACCCTGAGCATTCACACTCAAGTCCGCCAGAATGACGCCGGCAGACTGATACACAGTCTCCTCGTTGCTTCCATCAGGCGAGATGGTCCCCAGACGGGTCTCAACGCCTTCATAGCTAACAAACACCAAATCATCGCCAGACCATGCCATATGCCAGACATGACCTTCCAGACCAGGCATCAACTCCGTGTAAGCACCGCCTGATGATGACGCCACCATCAAACGTCCCTCTCTAGGATCACGCACCAACGTGGTGCCAATGAACCCCAACATCTCGCCAGACGGGCTCCACGCCATCGCTCCGAGCTTGCCTGGATTCTCGACCCGACCAATCACGGTCCCATCTGGAGAGATAATGCGGATTTTCTTGAACATCAGTGTGTCATCGACCAACTGGCGCGGCGTCACTGAGATCGCAAGACGATCGCCCTGCGGTG
The DNA here is from genome assembly GCA_023258355.1 of Wenzhouxiangellaceae bacterium. GTDB lineage: Bacteria > Pseudomonadota > Gammaproteobacteria > Xanthomonadales > Wenzhouxiangellaceae > Wenzhouxiangella. The sequence continues at coordinate 4,522 of JALQZL010000102.1, forward strand.
ACCACGCGACTTGTTGTACGGAGCCCTCGACCGGGACAGTTTCAGCGCCTTGATCAAACTGATGAATCACCAATTCATTGGCCTGCCACTGTTCTTCAAAAATAATTTGGCTAAACCCTTTGGCTTTGAGCGCTTTTTGCTCAGCACTCTCTGGCGGTGCGACAACCAAAGCGACGGCGTCACCTTGAGGCGAAAAGCTGTAGGAGAACCTCACCGGTAACCCCTTTGCTTCGGCTTGCTTTTTCGAATAGGTTGCGGAATTGACGCTCAAGAATACCATAGGTATATTTAGCTTTTTGCTTTTCCATGAGCTGCACCGCATACTCAGATTTTTTAGAACGACGACGGTTGTTCCCGTGTTGTCCGGGAGGATAGTTGCGTTTTTCAAACGATTTGTCATCGCCGAAAATGGGCTCGCCAAATTTGCGAGCAATTTTTGTTTTTGGACCAGTATATCTTGCCATTTTAAAAAATTAAAAAAGGTAGGAATTATGAATTCAGGTCTATATCCTTCGATAATTTTAAACCTACCCGTGTTATACTTAAATTATACTCTTCTTCTTTTCGGAGGACGACATCCGTTGTGTGGCATTG
>JALQZL010000102.1:5125-5390 GCA_023258355.1 Wenzhouxiangellaceae bacterium
GGTTCTCCGAACTTTCTTGAAATTTTTGTTTTTGGACCGGTGTATCTTGCCATAATATTTGTTTTAGTGATGCAGGGTTATGAATTAAGGTCTTATCCTTCGATAACGTCTTGCATCAGGCGGTTGTTTTAAAAAATTATACTCTTCTACGTTTTGGAGGTCTACATCCGTTGTGTGGTAGTGGAGTTACGTCTACGATTTCGGTAACTTCGATGCCACTGTTATGTAGGGTTCTGATCGCAGATTCACGACCATTACCAGGACC
>JALQZL010000103.1 GCA_023258355.1 Wenzhouxiangellaceae bacterium
GGGTGACAACTCCTCATAGCGACCAGAACGGATCTTGGATGACAAGAAGGCAGCACCGTAGCGCACCCGTTTTAAGCGGGCTACCTGGGCACCCACAGCTTCCCATAACCGCCTGACTTCCCTGTGCCGTCCCTCCATCAGTGTGACCGTGACCCAGGTATGGCCCTGAGTCATCTCACCCACCACAACATCACTGAATTTGGCAGGGCCATCCTCTAGCATCACACCGGTTTTAAGTTTTTCAATCTGCTCATCAGATACATGCCCTCGAATCCGGCATAAGTATTCTCGGTCCACCTCACTAGAAGGGTGCATCATTTGATTGGCAAGCTCGCCATCGGTCGTGAGCAACAAAAGACCAGCGGTATTGATATCCAAACGACCAACAGCAATCCAGCGACCCGTGGTGAGTCGAGGCAAACGGTCGAATACTGTCTTTCGGCCCTCTGGATCAGACCGAGTCGTCACTTCGCCCTCTGGCTTGTGATAAATCAAAGTGCGATGGTCCGACGTTGGCGAGAGTACTTTGTAGCGGCATGACTCGAACTCCAGCTGATCGCCTAATTGAAGTTGATCGCCAAGCTTGGCGACTTGACCATTGACGGTGACATGACCTGCCGAGATTTGTGTTTCTAGCGATCGGCGAGATCCCAGCCCCGCCCGAGCCATCACTTTTTGAATGCGCTCAGTGGCGGGTGGCATCGGCATCCTCAAGCTGATCAGTCGCAAGTGTTTCAGTCTGTTCCTCAGTCGACTGGGTCATCACAGCGCTCTCAGTGTCATCAGATGTTTGAGACGCTCTCTCCTTGGGGTTGTTATCGGTATCGGTGTGTTCAGGATCATTTAGCTCAAGCTGTGGCTCCAACTCTTCTAAATCCTTAATCTCTGCCAAGGTCGGCAGCTCACTAAGCGCCTTTATATTGAAATAATCTAAAAAGGCCTTTGTTGTGCCCAACAGTTCAGGTCTTCCAGGCACGTCTCGATGACCAATGACCTTAATCCAATCGCGCTCTTGCAGGGTTCTTAGAATGGTTGAGCTGATAGAGACGCCCCGAATCTGCTCGATATCCCCTCGAGTGATGGGTTGACGATAGGCGATGATTGCGAGTGTTTCTAGCAGGGCACGCGAGTAGCGAGGTGGCTTATCCTCCCACAGTTTCGCCATATAAGGCATCAATGAGGTGCGCACCTGAATGCGATAGCCGCTCCCGACCTCAGCCAATTCAACAGCGCGGTCTTTTAAATCTAGGTCCAAAGACGCCAGCGCCTGCTTGATTAAGCCAGCGCCTGGACGCTCAGCCTCTTCAAACAAGCCATCCAGTTGGCTGACTGTCAAAGGCGTGTTGCTCGCTAACAATGCTCCCTCAACAATTTTCTTTAACTGCTCTAATTCCATAGCTGACTAAACCTGTGTTTCATTGGGACGCCGTAAGTAAATCATGCCAAATTGCTCTTGTTGTACCAAGTCAACCAAGTGCTCTCTCAACAACTCCAGAATCGCCAAAAAGGTCACGACGGCACCCATTCGACCTTCGGCTAAGTCAAAACACTTATCGAACTCTACAAATTGATCTGTTGAGGAAATTAACTCTGTAATCCGTGACATGCGTTCTCGAACAGACAATGGCTCTGACTGAATTTGGTGATGCGCAACCAAATCGGCGCGTGCCATCACATCGCGTAGGGCCAATAACACCTCACGAAGATCAACCTCAGGTGGCTTCTGAGTCGTCTCTGGCTTTTCATAAGCAGCCTGTGCTGCGACCAAATCACGCTCCATCCGTGGCATGAGGTCTAGATCATCGGCCGCCTGCTTAAATTGCTCGTATTCTTGAAGCCGCCTGATCAGATCCGCACGTGGATCATCCTCGTCCTCCTCCACATGAAGCCGAGGCAGCAACATCCGAGACTTGATTTCAGCCAAAATCGCTGCCATGACCAGATACTCCGCTGCAAGCTCCATTCTCAGCGTGGTCATCATTTCAATATACCCGGTGTATTGACGCGTGACCTCAGCAATGGGAATGTTGACGATATCCAGGTTTTGTCGCCTGGTTAGGTAGAGCAGAAGGTCAAGTGGCCCCTCAAAAGCATCCAAAAAGACCTCTAGGGCATCGGGCGGGATGTAGAGGTCGTCTGGGAGTTTCAGCAGGGGCTGCCCTTGCACCACAGCAAAGGGCATCTCGGCCTGCTGGCCCTCAATAAGGGGCCCATCATTGCTCATCGGTGGGGTTGATTCATTCATTGTGACTAAGTTTAGCGGGTTCGCCTGCCGAATGGGTACAATATGTGCTTTACCTATGCCCACTGGGAGTCTGTGAATGACTCAGACGTCGACTCAGCAAAAGATTAAAGAGCGGCTGGCGCGTCATTTTGAGCCGTCACTACTTGAGGTGATCGACGAGTCGCACTTGCATGTCGGACATGTGGGCGCACAAGATGGGCGGGGGCATTACAAAGTGCGTATTGCCAGTGACACACTCAATGGCCTTTCCCGCATGGCGCAGCATCGTCGAATATATGAAGTGGTCGGTGAGCTGATGAAGACAGAAATCCACGCGTTGAACATAGAGGTTTGTAGATCGACATGAAGAAGTTTCAGTGTTTGCTCGTTTCCCTGATTTTGGGTGTGTTGGTGGCCTGTGGGCCGACAGAGCCCTGGTTTGATTCCAATGATGTTGTCTTAGTAGAAGTCGACGGTGAACCTGTGACACTGCCCATGCTGGAATATTTGATGGACGAGCGTGGGATCACGGAATCTGATGAAGAGGGGATGCGAGCGCTTTTAGACGAGATCATCCGACTTCGAGTGGTGGCCAACACAGCTGAGGAAGAGGGCTTGGCGTCAGAGAAGATGCTGAGGGCCGAGCGCGCCATCAAAGACATGCAAGCACTGCGGCTGGCTTATTTCAAGAAAATTTATGAGCGATATCCAGTGACTGACGAGAGTATCCGTGAGATGTATGAGGCACAAATGAGGCGCTCGGGAGACTACCAGTATCAGCTCCAAACCATCGTCTATCCCAACCAAACCGCCGCCCTGTCTGCGCTTGTTGAGCTTTCCGATGCCTCAAACACTTTTGAAACATTGCTCGAGCGAGCAGCACAACTGGACCAAGCCATGTTGTCGATACCTTGGGTTGACCAAAGCCAAATGCCCGAGCGTCTTCGCCCAGAGCTTGCTAAAGCACAGATCGGTGATGTTCTAAGCCTACCATTGCCAGCGCCAGATGGTAATCAGTGGTTGGTTGCCCAAGTCACCGATCGTCGACCTATCCAAGCCCCCTCTCTTGATGAAGTGCGGGAGGGCATTGCCCGGACGCTGGTACGACAGCGCTTGGATGCCTTGGTGGAGGATTTATATCAAGCAGCAGACATTGTCCCCATGCTAGAGATCGAGGAGCCCGCAGGGGCGGGCGAAGCCAAAGAGTGACCCCTGAGGTCCTTACTCAATCAGGGGTCCTTACTCAATCAGGCGACCTCTTAGCGCGGTTCGGGTAACACCACTTCGGTCGGGGGTTCCCAGCCTTCAGCGCGGTGCTCGGCGATCACGCAGGTATAAATGCCACCTCGGACGTTGAAATCGGCCGTGAGGCGCATGAATCTTGGGTGGGATGCCGCCACGAAGTCCTCAAGCATGCGGTTGGTCACGGCTTCGTGGAATGCGCCCTCGTTACGAAAGCTCCACACGTAGTTTTTGAGGCCCTTGAGTTCGATGCAAAACGCTTCTGGGATGTACTCCAGAGTGAGCTCGGCAAAGTCGGGTTGCCCCGTCTTTGGACATAGGCAAGTAAACTCTGGAATTTCGATTCGAATGGTATAATCTCTGTCTGGTTGAGGATTTGGAAAAACTTCGAGATCCTTGCTGGGTTCACTGGGCATTTGAGTCACCTTTGCCTGAGTTTGATGATGTAATTTAAACGACCATATTAGTATAAAAATTCACTGACTGGCGCATTAATGCAACTAACTGAGATCAAGCTGTCTGGGTTCAAGTCTTTCGTCGACCCGACCACTATTAAGTTTCCCTCTAACATCATGGGCGTCGTTGGTCCCAATGGCTGTGGTAAATCCAATGTCATAGATGCGGTCCGCTGGGTAATGGGCGAATCCTCAGCGAAACAGCTTCGAGGGGACTCAATGACCGATGTCATTTTTTCAGGTTCCTCTGCAAGAAAACCAGTGGCAACGGCGACGGTTGAGTTGGTTTTCGATAACGCCGATGGTCGAGCAGGGGGTGAGTATGCCAAATACAGTGAGATCTCCGTAAAGAGACAAGTGAGCCGAGATGGGACCTCCAACTACTTTCTGAATGGGACACGGTGTCGACGGAAAGACATTACGGATTTATTTTTAGGCACAGGCCTTGGTCCCAGAAGTTATGCCATCATCGAACAGGGGATGATTTCGCAGATTGTTGAGGCACGACCAGAAGAGCTCAGAGCTTTTCTGGAAGAGGCAGCTGGGATCTCACGGTATAAAGAGCGCCGACGCGAGACTGAAAATCGTATTAAGCATACGCGTGAAAACCTAGAGCGTTTGACCGATCTGCGGGACGAGGTGGCCAAGCAGTTAGAGAAGCTCAAGCGACAAGCAAAATCAGCGGAGCGCTACCGCGAATTAAAAGATCGCTATCGAGTCGATGAAGCCAAATTGCAGGCGCTTCGTTGGCGAGAGCTGAAGGGGCAAATGGATCAGCAAGCCGCAAGAATCGCCAAACTCCAAACCGAGCTAGAAGCTCGGATGGCAGAGCAACGTGCTGCAGAAAAGGAATTAGAGAAACTTCGCCAAGCGCAGCATAGTGCCAGCGAGGAGAGCTCAAAAGTGCAAGCCAGGCTTTATGAAGTAGGCGCAGAAATAGCCAGACTTGAGCAAGCCATTGAGCATCAAAGAGAGATCAGACGGCGTCAGGAAACAGAGCACGCAAAAATCGAGAATCAGATGAGCGAGCTACAGCAGCACCTCGTTCTTGATAAAGCACAGGTTTCAGAAACCACATCATTGGTTGCCAAGTTAGAACCCAATCTGACATCAGCTCAAGCGACAGAACAATCAGCGGTTGCATTGATGGATGAGACCGAACAGGCGCTAAGCACATGGCAGTCTCAGTGGGATGAGCTTCAAGTCAACCGTAGCGCAGTGGATGCTCAGGTGAAACTCATTCAACAAAACCTCGCACATTTGGATGGGCAAATGCGTCGAGATGCAGAAAGAAAATCTGTCTTGGACGGTCAAACCGGCGATGAGCTCAGTGGGCAGCTCATAGCAGAGGCGCAGACACTGGGCGCCGAAGCGCAGGCGCAGGCGCAGGGCATCGAGCAACTTGAGAGCGCCATCAATCAGACAAATGAGTGTGCGGAGAATCTAGCAGGGCAAAT
>JALQZL010000104.1 GCA_023258355.1 Wenzhouxiangellaceae bacterium
CGACCAAAGTCATCAGCCACCTTGAGAATGGCTTCGTGCAGTTGGCGGTTGAGATCGAGCGCCTCTTCACGCTCTAGATTGTTGGCCTGTGCGCTATCGCAAATCCCATTCTCAGCCACATGAGATTGCACACCACCCCAAAGACGCTTTAAAAATCGCCAGGCACCCTCAACGCCAGCATCTGACCACTCCAGCGATTGTTCCGGTGGTGCTGCAAACATGGAAAATAGTCGGACGGTGTCGGCACCGTATTGCGCCACCAAAGCGGCTGGATCGACACCATTGTTTTTCGACTTGGCCATTTTCTCGATGCCACCAGGGATGACCGGTTGCCCATCTGCGACCAATTTTGCGGACACAACGCGACCCTTTTGGTCATGCTCGACCTCCACATCACTGGGATTGAACCATTGCTTGCGTCCTGCCTCATCTTCTCGGTAGTAAGTTTCAGCAAGAACCATGCCTTGGGTGAGCAAGTGCTTGAAGGGTTCAGCAACATCCACCAACCCATCATCTTTCATCAGTTTGGTCCAGAACCTCGCATAGAGTAGGTGCAAGATCGCATGCTCAATGCCCCCGATATATTGATCAACTGGCATCCATGCTTCGGTTTGCTCATCGACCATGGCTTGGTCATTGTCTGGGCAGGTGTAGCGTAAGAAATACCAAGAGGAATCCACAAAGGTATCCATGGTGTCGGTTTCACGCCTGGCTGCCGCACCACATTGGGGACAAGCGACATGGAGAAATTCCTCGCACTTGTTTAGCGGGTTACCCGAGCCATCAGGGACGAGGTGCTCGGGCAGGACAACAGGCAAGTCCTCTTCGGGGACCGGCACTGACCCACAATCTGGACAGTGAATGATCGGGATCGGGCAGCCCCAATAGCGTTGTCTGGAGATTCCCCAATCGCGCAGTCGAAACTGAACTTTCTTTTGACCGCAGCCTTTGGCTTCCAGATCTCGAACAATCGCATCGAACCCCTCTGTGACTGTCAGCCCATCATATGGTCCAGAGTGGATGAGGCGACCTGTCTTCGTTGCGTAATCATCGTGCCAACACTGATCATCGTAAGCGCGACCATCGGGCAATTCGATCACCGGTTGGATTGGGAGACCATATTGATTGGCAAACTCAAAGTCTCTGGCATCATGTGCCGGGACAGCCATGACTGCCCCTGAGCCATAACTCATCAACACATAGTTGGCGATGAAGATGGGTACGGCCTCTCCGGTCAGTGGGTGTGTTGCTGATAACCCAGTATCGATGCCACGCTTTTCTTGTGTTGCCAAATCGGCCTCGGATACCCCGCCTTGCTGGCATGACTCGATAAACGCCTGGATATCTGGCCTGCCCTCACTGGCGCGCTTGGCGATAGGATGCTCGGCCGCCACCGCCATAAATGTCGCACCCATCAACGTATCTGGGCGGGTGGTGAATACCTCAATGCTTTGATCACCGCATTGGAAGACCACCTCAGCCCCTTCGCTTCGACCAATCCAATTGGCCTGCATTGTGCGCACTCGTTCAGGCCAACCCGGCAAGTCATCCAGTGCGTTTAAAAGCTCATCGGCATAATCGGTGATCCGCAAGTAGTACATCGGGATCTCACGTTTTTCAACCAACGCACCGGTCCGCCAACCTCGGCCATCCACCACCTGCTCATTGGCCAAAACCGTTTGATCGACAGGATCCCAATTCACCACACCGGTCTTTTGGTAAGCCACACCTCGTGCCAACAATCGCAGGAAGAACCACTGATTCCATCGATAATAATCTGGATCGCATGTGGCCAGCTCACGGTCCCAATCGATCGCGAAACCCAACGCTTTGAGCTGCTGGCGCATATGGGCAATGTTATCTCTGGTCCACTGAGCCGGCGGGACGCCATGGGCCATGGCGGCATTCTCGGCGGGCAAACCGAACGCATCCCATCCCATGGGCTGTAAGACACGCTTGCCGCACATAATCTGATAGCGCGAGATCACATCACAAATGGTGTAGTTGCGCATGTGACCCATATGTAACTTCCCCGAGGGGTAGGGAAACATGCTCAAGCAATAGAAACGATCACCGTCACCGCGGTCGGCCCGATGCATCTTGGCCTCTTCCCAGTAGGCCTGCATGGCAGATTCAAGCTGCTGTGGATTGTAGGTCTGAGACACCCGGCTTAACCTTTATTTCAGGGGACAAAGTTCTCCCTAGTTTACAGGCAAGGGCCCGCTAATGGTGGCGATGAGCCCAGTCTAGAATGATTTCAAAGTCAGGTTGTTCTTCTTGCAAGCGTGCCTTAAGTGGTGCGGCTAGCCGCTTACCCTCCTCAACACCCCATTGATCAAACGGATTGACTCGCCACAGAAGGGAAAGCGTAAATACAGCGTGCTCTAAACTGGCCAGCAAGAAGCCAAGGTGCTTGGGCGACATCGACTCTGTCAGCAACACCGCCACCGGCCGATTGCCAGGCATGACTTGGTAGGCCTTACCTTCTAAGCGGCCTTGTAAAAAGGCTTGCCTTTGAGCCAGTAGATGCGCCAATTGCACTCGGTGCAAGTCTGGGGCTGAGTCGGGATCACGAAGGGAACCCACCAACAACAGGGGATGCGTGTCTAGACCTTGATGAAGCGCTTGAAAGATAGAGTGTTGTAAGTCCGTGCCTCGCCCCCCAAAAATCAGCGGTACTGTTGGCTGATCAAGGCCCACATCCTCACGATCGACGCGTTTCCCCAAACTCTCCATGAATAACTGCTGACAATAATCACCGAGCAAGGCCAAGCGAGGCTCATAGGACACCACGCCCAAGGTGTTGAGGTCTAGATCCCGACGCAAGAAATCAATGATCCACCCCATCCAAACCGCCAAAGACTGTTGGAAGCCATTTGCCGCCTGCTGGTAGCAAATATCTGCCTCATGGGCACCGGCCAAGAGTGCTTTAAAAGCGTCTACGCCCACCGAAGCCGCTGCGCTGACCCCCACAGATGACCACAAAGAAAAACGACCGCCCGACCACTGTGGGAAAGCCAATACCTGCGCTTTGGCGATTCCAAAGGCCTCAGCACGCTCTGGATTGGCCGTCGCTGCCCAAGCCTGGCCGACAAAATAGTCACCGAGCCACGCTTTGACGATGGATGCCTGAACCAGTGTTTCCTCGGTGGAGAAAGACTTTGATGCGATCACAACCCCCGTTTTTTTTGGATCGAGCCGTCTGAGCAAGCGATGCAAACGGCGCCCATCGACTGTGGACAGCCAATGAACCTCGACCTCGGACTCGCCCGCATCAAGCGCATGGGCCACCAAACGCGGACCAAGATCAGAACCACCGATGCCGATGTGAATCAGATCCGTCAGCCCACTTTGCCCGCTGTACAGCGTTTGAGCCACGTCGAGGAACGCCTCGGCCAACGCCTGGGTTTCCGAGCTCGTGGGTGAACGAAGCGCCATGTGTTTGGCAGGCTGGTTCTCGGAGGGATTGACAATGGCACCCGAAAAAAGCGCCTCAATGTGCGCCGCGGGTGTGAGCGCATCAAACCGTTGCGTCATGGCTTGAGCATCGGTAGGCGAGATGGGGACATGGCTGTAATCAAGAATCCAGCCGCCCTGGCTGACCCGGCAGGTTTTAGCCCGATCTGGGTCTGATGCAAACAATGCCTGAAGACTCGACGTCATCTACCGATCCTTTTTGAGCAGTTGTTGTTTTTACGCAACACTTTCCTCGCTCCCCTGAAAATCAATGCCACAAAAAAAAACCCCTCCCGAAAGGTCGGGAGGGGCAATATTTTCGGAGTGATGTATCTCGCTTTGCGCCCTGCAACCTTGCCATAACTGTCAGCGTGATGCCAAGATTCGTGGTAACTATACCACATCATTTGCAAAAAACCAACCTTTTTTACTTCACTCAGCCTTCACCTACTTACCGCATACTGGCCTTGTTCGGCGCAGTTTCTGGCTCCTCTGACTCCCTCCTGCTGGGCCGAACGCATCCCTTGTAGCCCCGACTGTGACCAACGGTCGGGGCTTTTTCTTGGCTGAATCGCGGTTAAACTTGACGTCATCTTCCTAAGTAAGGGCTGATCAATTTCATGAATAATGAGCCAAATACCCCCAGAATCCCGTTACAAGCCAGAAAAATGGCCCGGTGGCTTGGGTGGGGTGGCATTCTCCCGTTCTTGGCCCTGGCCATGGTAAGCGCGTGGAAAGGGCCTGAATGGGCACATACCCCGCTGATTGTTTATGCCATGCTGATTTTAGCCTTCATGGCGGGGGCACACTGGTTTGCCGTGGTCTCGGGCCATCGACCATCAGCCAATGCCAGTGCTGAACTGGTGCTCACCAATATTTTGGTGCTGGGTGCCTGGCCTGCCATCCTCATGCCCACCGCGTGGGCGTGTATTTGGCTCGCTGTTTTGTTTGTGGGCCACCTCTTCTTGGACGCCCCGTGGCGCCACATATCGGGGCCTGCCTGGTATCGGCATATGCGTTTAGGTCTCAGCACGGTGGTGATCACAGCCTTAATGCTTGGCGGGCTCATCGGCCTTGGGCTGCAATTTAATCAGGGCCAAGTCTAGGTCTGCTGCCAAAAAAAGCCAGCCTGAGGCTGGCTTCTCTCAACCTAACTCGCTGGTTGAATCAGTGCTGGTGAACGAAAACCTCGCCGTCTTTCATGACAAATGACATGGATTCCAGTCGAGTCACATCGGTGAGCGGATTACCTTCGACAGCCACCACATCTGCGATAAAGCCGGGCTTGATTTGGCCCAACTCGTCAGCCACACCCAATAACTGAGCAGACGAAAGCGTGGCAGCGCGGATCGCTTCAGCGGGTGGCATGCCTGCCTCTACCATTAATGCAAATTCCTCAGCATTGGTGCCATGAGGGCTCACCCCACAATCGGTACCAAAGGCTATCTTGACGCCAGCCTGATAGGCTCGGCCAAAAGTTTGCTGTATCAGTGGACCGATGGCGGCCGCCTTGGCAGCCACCATGGGTGGGAAGTAACCATCCACTTTTGCTTTCTCTGCAACAAAGTCTCCAGCGAGGATGGTGGGCACATACCAGGTCCCTTTCTCCACCATCAAAGCCATGATCTCTTCATCCATAAACGTGCCATGTTCAATGGAGTGAACACCAGCCTCCACGGCCCGACGCATTCCCTCGCCACCATGAGCGTGCGCAGCGACGTGCATGCCATAGTCATTGGCGATGGCAATAATGGCTTCTAGTTCATCTGCACGGAACTGCGGGTTTTGACCACTCTTAGCGACACTCAACACACCGCCAGTCGCTGTGATCTTGATCACATCAGCGCCATCTTTGTAACGTTGCCGCACGGCCTCTCGAGCTGCTGCCTCTCCGTTGATGACAC
>JALQZL010000105.1 GCA_023258355.1 Wenzhouxiangellaceae bacterium
TATTTCCCCGTTGGTTGTTTTGTTGTCTTTGGTGCTTTGGGGATCCATGTGGGGTATTCCGGGCATGTTTTTGTGTGTCCCCATCACCGTCATTTTAATGATCATTCTCTACCAATTTGATTCTGCTCGCTGGATAGCGTTAGCCCTGTCAAAAAATGGCCAAGTAACTCCCTCTCACTAGCCAACTGCACTCACAAGCCTAGTCCGTCTCATCCAAGTGCGCCTCGAGTAACCGGCCTGCCACAATCATCAAATCATACTCAGTCACTAGACCAACGAGCTTGCCATCATCGACTACAGGCAAGCAGCTCAAGCGTTGATCGCGCATCAAGCGGATCGCATCCACGGTCAACATGTCTGAGGACACAGACAGAGGGTCTTTGTGCATCACATCGCGAACCATCACTTCACTAGAAGAGCCTCTCGCCACTAAACGCAAGAGCTGGCGATGCGAGACCAGGCCCAACAATTGCCCGGAGTCGTCCTCCACAGGCACATGGCGCACGTAACGCCACTCCATTAAACTGGCCGCGAAATCGACAATATCGTCAGGTCTGACAGTAAACAGATCAGTTGCCATGAACTGGCCCACAGTACGGTAACTATCACGCCAATCTTGGGCAAAGCAGAATCCAGCAAGCTCCCAATCTGCGATCGGCTTCCCTGTTTGCTGTTGCTCAATCATGCTTGATGTGAGCGAGCGGAGACACTCGTGTTTCGAGCCCTGCCCCTGCATGTTGTCCAAAGATTCAAGCTGCCATCGTGCGCCTGTGCGCCTCAATTCAACGCGCTTTTTGAGTACGCCCAGATAAAAATCAATGTCATCAGAATCAATCTTCGCTTCTGCCAGTCCCTCCGCGGCCAATGGCAAGAGTACATCCAAAATCAACTCTTGGGCAGTCATTTGCTTTTGATCAAACCAAATTTGTTGTGCTCTCAGGCCTTCGCGCGCTGCCGCCATGAAATTAGCCTTAACATCAGCAAAATTAAATAAGGGCCTGATGTCATCGGTAGAACGCGATAACTTAGCCATCATCCCAAAGAAGAAGGCAGCGTTGGCGATTTCATCGGTCACGGTGGGCCCAGAGGGGATCACTCGGTTTTCGATGCGCAGATGTGGCTTGCCATTGTCTGAAATGCCGTAACACGCCCTATTCCAGCGATAGACGGTGCCATTGTGAAGTCTTAGCGCGTTTAAGCGTGGTACTTCACCCCTCGCCACCATGCCGATCGGGTCTTCCTCGACATCAGTTGTGAGAATCACACGAAATCTCGCAATGTCCTCTTTAAAAATCTCAATGACTGACTCGTCAACCCACTGATCACCAAAGTGAACACGGGGCTTATGGCCTCTCACCGCATGAGCTGTCGAGCGAGAGTCCACGGAGTTTTCGAAAACCGCTATCCGACTCTCATGCCAGAGGCGTTTTCCCAGCAAAACGGGCGAATTAACACAGGCTGCCAAAAGTGGGCCAGTGACCACCTGTGCGATGTTATAGAGATGCGCAAACTCGTCCGCATCGACTTGGAAGTGCACCTGAAAGCTTGTGTTACAGGCCTCGAGCATCAGATTATCGTGGTCAAGGTGCAGGTGATCAATTCCTTTGATACTGAATTTAAAATTGCTTCCTCGCAATTTCATCAACGCATCATTGAGTGCAAAATACCGAGGCTTAGGCACCATGGCACTTAAAGTTAGGTGCTCTTTTGTCAATGTGGGCAAAATCCCCACCAGGCCGATTTGCGCGTTGGCTTTGGCTGCATGCTCACGGGCGATCTGAACCACCTCATCCGTTTCTGCATGCAGTTTTCTCAGACACTGGCCGCCGAGTTCCTGGGGAGACAGATTGGCCTCCAAGTTAAAAAGCCCGAGCTCGTGGGTAAATCGGGGGTCATCGAGTTGGTCCAGCACCTGGGCGGCACTTAACGCGGGCCGATGGGACCGATCAACCAAAAACATCTCTTGTTCAGCCCCAATACGACGAATGCCACCCTCAAAGAGGCCGGTCCTGTGCATGTCCTCAAGCGCTCTGACCTCATTTAACAGCGCCTTCATGAAATGGCGGTGTTCGAGTTCAGTCTGACTGGTGCTGATATTTTGCTCGCCCATGATCTAGGCTACTCTTGGTGGGGCTCTGGGGGAATGATATACGGCATTTACCCGCTGTTCAAACGCTTGAGGACGAATTGGCGCAAAATCAGCGCCTTCCACTTGCCACATTCACAACCCTGTGCGAAAGTAAGAGGGTCACTTTACTAGATATTTTGAAGAGGTCACATCATGGCAAAACCATGGCTGGAGCATTACCCGTCACATGTACCGGCAGAGATTGACATGAATCAGTTTAAGTCGGTCGTCGATGTTATCGATAAAAGCTGTCACGATTATGCGGATAAAGTGGCATTTGTTAACTTCGGTGCTGAGCTCACGTATCAGCAGATTGATGACCATAGCCGTCATTTTGGTGCCTATCTCCAGTCATTAGGTCTAGACAAAGGCGACCGTGTTGCCATCATGATGCCGAACTTGCTGCAATATCCAATAGCGGCCTTCGGCGCGTTGCGTGCAGGTCTAGTGGTTGTTAATACAAATCCTCTCTACACTGCCCGAGAACTGAAGCATCAACTGAAAGACTCCGGTGCGAAAGCGATTGTAATTCTGGATCATTTCGCTCACGTACTCCAAGCCGTGATTCGAGAAACAGATGTGGAGCATGTGATCACGACCTCAGTGGGTGATCTTGTGGGATTCCCGAAGGGAATGCTCATGAATTTCGTTCTAAAATATATCAAAAAAGCGGTGCCCAATTACCAGCTATCCCAGGCTGTCTCGTTCACCAAGGCATTAGACCAAGGGGCGCAGCACTCAATGACTCGCCATGACATCAACCATGATGATCTTGCGTTTTTGCAATACACCGGCGGCACAACGGGCGTATCCAAGGGCGCCATGCTCACTCATGGAAATATGGTTGCCAACATGCAGCAGTCCTCGGCCTGGCTGGGTGGACAAATACGATTGGGTGAAGAAGTGATTATCACCGCCCTTCCGCTCTATCATATCTTTGCACTCACCGCGAATTGCCTAGTATTCCTAAAATTTGGAGGCCGTAATGTACTCATCACAAATCCAAGAGATATGAATGGGTTTGTGAAGGAACTTGGCAAAGAAAAGTTCACTGCCATTACCGGTGTCAATACGCTATTTAATGGGCTCTTGAACACACCAGGGTTTTCTGATCTTGATTTTTCAACGCTCACGCTATCCCTTGGTGGAGGCATGGCCGTACAACGAATCGTTGCTGAACGCTGGCAGAAGGTGACAGGCAACACACTCGTAGAAGCTTATGGCCTAACAGAAACATCACCGGCAGCTTGCATGAACCCAATGGATATCAAAGAATACAATGGGTCCATTGGGCTTCCAATCTCATCCACGGAGTGTCGTGTCATTGACGAGGACGGTCAACCGGTGGATGTTAATGAGACTGGAGAGCTGTGCATCCGGGGACCTCAAGTCATGAAAGGCTATTGGCAACGCCCAGAAGAGACCGCAAAGGTACTGGGGGCTGATGGCTGGCTCAGAACTGGCGATATGGCCAAAATGGATGCTCAGGGCTATTTTTATATCGTCGATCGCAAAAAGGACATGATTCTGGTGTCAGGATTCAATGTCTATCCCAATGAGATTGAAGATGTTGTCGCGGCACATCCCAAAGTGGTTGAAGTGGGTGCCATTGGTGCGCCCGATGAGAAATCGGGTGAGGTCGTTAAGGTGGTTGTGGTACGCAATGATCCCTCGCTGACAACAAAAGAGCTTGAAGAATACTGTCGCAAAGAGCTAACCGCATACAAAGTCCCCAAATACATCGAATTTGTGGATGAGCTACCGAAGACCAATGTGGGTAAGATCTTGCGTCGGGAGTTGCGTGAACTCTATGGCACACCCAAGAGCACCGACTAACAGGTTAGATGGATGAGGCTGTCTGTTCCTCGTCAAAAGCGCCAGCAATAGAGACACCGACACCCAAAAGGCGGATGCTAAAACTAGACCGCCAAGAGGCCCAGTCGCATAGCAAATCAAAAGCGCATGATGCGATTGGATCAGCCTCATTGGAGAGCGTGGGCAGACTCTGACTTCTGGTCAGCGTTGAAAATCCAGAGGACCTGATCTTTATTTGGACTGTTTTCGCCAATAACTGTTTTCGCTTTAACTGTTCGCTTACCCCTTGAGCCTGCGCCCAAATCACTGGCTTTAGTGTGTCTACCGACCGATGGTCCTTATCAAAGGTGGTTTCTTGGCTGACGGATCTGCGAAGACGCGTTGCGTTGACCGAGCGCTTGTCGATGCCCCTGGCCCGTTCAAGCAATTCAGACGCGTCACCCACTAATTCGTTGAGCACATTGCCATCGGTGAGTCGCAACTGACCAACAGTTAGCAAGCCACCTCGCTGTAACCGCTCAGCGGTTTTTGGGCCTATCCCAGGAATGCGCCGTAGAGGGAGCGGATCTAGCAAGCGTTGCACTTCCTGATCTGAGATGAACACGAGCCCGTCTGGCTTGTCATAATCCGATGCAATCTTGGCCAACAATTTGTTGTGAGACAAGCCCACAGATGCTGTCAAACCCGTGGCTTTGGCAATATGAGACTTCAACTGGCGACCAAGACGCTCGATCTCATGTCGATGTGTCAGATTGAATGATGAGAGGTCAAGATAGGCTTCATCTAAGCTCACGCCCTCAACGGCATCTGAGTAGTGACCAAACAAATCAAAAAGTGTCGCTGATACCTCTCGGTATCTTTCAAATCGGCTGGGCAGAAAATGGCCATCTGGGCACAGTCGCCTCGCTACCACCGCTGGCATGGCTGACCGAACGCCATATTCACGCGCCTCGTAACTCGCCGCTGCAATGACGCCACGTCGCCGACTGCCGCCCACCATGACAGGTCTACCACGAAGCGCAGGGTTGTCGTTTTGCTCGACACTGGTAAAAAAGGCATCCATATCAACATGGGCAATCAGAGATCTAGGCATAGTAAACTTGAAGAATCACTGTGTATGGGAGTCTACTATGACCAAGG
Organism: Wenzhouxiangellaceae bacterium; assembly: GCA_023258355.1. GTDB lineage: Bacteria > Pseudomonadota > Gammaproteobacteria > Xanthomonadales > Wenzhouxiangellaceae > Wenzhouxiangella. The sequence continues at coordinate 5,084 of JALQZL010000105.1, forward strand.
TCGATCAAGCACAGCTTTTTCCTGTGATTGGCCGACACAACTGGCTCAATCATGCTGCCATTTCTGCCTGGCCTCAGCCGGTCATTGAGGCGGCCAGAGCATTTGTTGAACAGAATGCCGCCCATGG
>JALQZL010000106.1 GCA_023258355.1 Wenzhouxiangellaceae bacterium
CCGACGTGGCCATCACAGATTGTTTCTGGCCATGCAGGGTCAGAGCAAAGAGATCGGCGGGTTTTTGCCTGAGCAAGAAAGGCAGGCACTCGGCGAATTGTTGACAAACACTTTGGCTCAGCGCACGGCGTGGGGAGCCTGACAAATCAACGTATTAAAAGAGACAGTTGCGATATGAAACGATTAAATGAATGGATTGTGGGTGTGGCTGTGCTGGCTGTCATCATGGTCATCACCTGGGGAATGTTTGCGGTGGGCGATAACATGCGTCCAGGCACAACACCATTCAGCCAAGATGTTTATGCACTGCACAACACCGTGCTGGGTGTGGTCACCGTTATCGGTGTTTTGGTGTTCACCGCCATGTTCACCTCCATTGTTCTGCATAGCAAAAAGCGCCACCCAAACGCAGCCAAATTCACCCACTCGACCAAGGCGGAGATTATCTGGACCGCTATCCCTGTTCTGATTCTGGTTGTGATGGCTGTTCCTGCTACCCGCGTTCTCATTGAGATGGAAGACACTGGCAATGCGGAAATGAACGTCAAGGTCACGGGTTATCAGTGGTTATGGAAATATGACTACCTTGAAGATGACATCAGTATTTATTCTGCATTAGACCGAGACAGCAACCGTGCCCGGCAAATAGGGTCTGATATCAAACCTGCTGAAGTAGAGAACTATCTTTTGGAAGTGAATAATCGGCTTGTTCTACCCGTCGACACAAAGATTCGCTTCTTGCTCACCGCTGATGATGTAATTCACTCATGGTGGGTTCCTGATTTGGGATGGAAACGAGACGCCATTCCAGGGATGGTGAATGAAGCATGGACGTTGATCGAGGAAGAGGGTATTTATCGCGGCCAGTGTGCGGAGTTATGTGGCAAGGACCACGGCTTTATGCCGATCGTCGTTGAGGCCATCTCTAAAGAGGCCTATGCCGCTTGGGTGGCTGAGCAGAAAGGAACCTCCACTGTTCAAAATGCCAATGTCACGCCCTAACAAAGCCACTCTTTTTTCATAAATTCAGAGGCAATAGAGAAGGTAAATAAACAATGACTGACACGACACTTGCTCACAGTGATTCGCACGACCATCATCCTACTGGATTAGCCAGATGGTTGTTTACAACGAACCACAAGGAGATCGGGACACTGTATTTGGTGTTCTCGTTAGTGATGTTCCTAGTGGGCGGAGCCATGGCGCTTGTCATCCGCGCCGAGCTGTTCGCGCCTGGCCTCCACTTGGTCAACCCAGAGTTCTTTAACCAAATGACCACCATGCACGCGCTGGTCATGATTTTTGCTGCAGTCATGCCTGCCTTCGTTGGCCTTGCAAACTGGATGGTTCCTCTCATGATCGGGGCGCCTGACATGGCGTTGCCACGCATGAACAACTGGTCCTTCTGGATTATGCCGTTTGCATTCACATTATTACTATCCACTTTGTTTATGCCATCTGGCGGGCCCGCATCAGGGTGGACCCTCTACCCACCACTTTCCTTGCAAGGGGGTAACAGCTTGGCTTTCGTCATTCTGGCGATCCACCTGATGGGCATCTCATCCATTATGGGTTCGATTAACATCATTGCCACCATTCTCAATATGCGCGCACCTGGCATGACACTTTTGAGAATGCCCATGTTTGTCTGGACTTGGCTCATCACCGCCTTCCTTCTCATTGCGGTTATGCCCGTACTGGCTGGTGCGGTGACTATGCTTCTCACTGATCGTTTCTTTGGCACCAGCTTCTTCAACGCCGCTGGTGGTGGAGATCCCGTCTTGTACCAACACATCTTTTGGTTCTTCGGACACCCAGAGGTGTACATCATGATCTTGCCGGCCTTCGGGATCGTCTCTGAAATTATCCCGACCTTCTCACGCAAAAAGCTGTTCGGTTATACCTCAATGGTATACGCCACAGCATCGATCGCCTTCTTGTCCTTTATCGTTTGGGCGCATCATATGTTCACTGTGGGAATGCCCCTAGGTGCGGCGCTATTTTTCATGTACGCCACAATGGTGATTGCCGTACCGACCGGCGTGAAGATTTTTAACTGGGTCAGCACGATGTGGCGCGGGTCGATGACCTTTGAAACGCCGATGTTGTTCGCCCTAGGGTTCGTTGTGCTGTTCACGATTGGCGGTTTATCTGGTGTGATGTTGGCGATCGTGCCGGCGGATTTCCAGTACCACGATACTTATTTTGTGGTGGCTCACTTCCACTACGTGCTCGTCACTGGGGCAGTCTTTGCGATCATGGCCTCTGTTTACTACTGGATTCCTAAGTGGACAGGCAACATGTACAACGAGACACTCGGTAAGATTCACTTTTGGTGGTCTACCTTCTGGGTGAATGTGTTGTTCTTCCCGCAACACTACCTCGGTCTGGCCGGCATGCCGCGTCGGATTCCGGATTATGCGATTCAATTCACCGAATTTAATGTCATTTCATCGATCGGTGGGTTTGCCTTCGGCCTTGGTCAGTTGTTATTTGTCTACATCGTTTGGCAGTGTGCCCGAGGCGGTCAAAAAGCCACTGATGGGGTCTGGGAAGGCGCACGTGGCTTGGAATGGACCGTCCCCTCGCCTGCGCCACTTCACACATTTGACACGCCACCCGATGTCGACCACCCTGACTATGTGGCCCACACCAGCGGAACGTCATGAGCCCAGCTGGTCAATCCTCTAGCCCCAAGCGCCGTGCTGTGTTGAGAACAGCATGGGCCTTGGTGGCGGTGGCATTTGGAATCTACGCCCTTTTTGTCGGTAGGGCTTTCTGGCAGGGCGGTTTGTGAGCGAGCCGTCTGTGCAAAACTCGGCTGGTGTGGGGGCGCGCTTTCGGTATGTGGCCCGCCTCTCACTTTTTGCAGTTGCCATGTTTGGGTTTGGCTATCTTTTAGTCCCTCTCTACGATAAGTTTTGTGAAGTCACAGGCATTGGCGGCCGAACAGCAGCGGGTCCTGTCACAGAGTATCTGCCTACAGAGATAGATGAATCTCGCTTAGTCACCGTCCATTTCGATGCGAATGTGAACTCATCCCTCCCCTGGGCATTCACGCCGGCTCAAAAGATGATGAGTGTGCATCCCGGACAAATGTACGAAACCAGTTACACAGCTACTAACCGGTCTGACCAAACCGTTGTGGCTCAAGCTGTTCCCAGCGTAGCCCCCGGCCAGGCAGCTTTGTACTTCAACAAGACGGAATGTTTCTGTTTTACAGAACAACTGCTTGCACCGGGAGAGACACGTGAAATGCCGGTTCGTTTCTTTGTACACCCAGATCTGCCGCCGGATACGAATCTGGTGACATTGTCATACATCGTGTACAAAAATGAGGATGCCACAGCGCGTCAGATTGTGGCACTGAACCCATAATCTCATTAAAATAGTGCTGGCTAGTCGAGTGACACAGCCAATAGTTTAGGTGGAAAACAGAGGATAAGTTTCATGGCACAGGGCAGTTACTACGTACCCCACACCGCAAAGTGGCCCATTGTGGGCTCAATCGGCTTATTTACGCTCATGGCAGGCGGTGCCAATTGGTTAAACCATAACCCAGCTGGCCCCTATGTTTTTGCAGCAGGCGCTGCCATCATCATCTTGATGGTGTTTGGCTGGTTCGCCGATGTGATTCGCGAGTCGGAGAGTGGCATGTATAGCCAAGCCGTGGATGCCTCTTTCCGTCAAGGGATGATTTGGTTCATCTTCTCTGAAGTCATGTTTTTTGCCGCATTTTTCGGTGCACTCTTTTATGCACGGGTCTTTTCTGTGCCTTGGTTAGGCGGCGAAGGCACCGGTGCGATGACCAATTTCTTACTCTGGCCGTCTTACGAGGCCACTTGGCCCACTCATGGGCCCGCCGCCTTAGGTGGTGAGTTCCAAACAATCCCAGGCTTTGGTTTACCACTTATCAACACATTGATCCTCCTGACATCTGGTGTAACCATCACCATGGCACACTGGGCGCTGAAGAAGGCCCAGCGTGGTGCTCTCATTGCGTGGATGCTCGCCACAGTCTCGCTCGGAAGTGTGTTCTTATACATTCAAGCCTTCGAATACGTTCATGCCTACAAAGATCTGGGCCTTACCCTCGGCTCTGGCATTTACGGCTCAACCTTCTTCATGCTCACAGGCTTCCACGGACTACACGTGTTCATTGGCTCGCTTATGCTGCTAGTGATTACCTTTAGATGCATGGCTGGCCACTTTACAAAGAAAAATCACTTCGGCTTTGAGGCTGCTGCTTGGTACTGGCACTTCGTCGATGTGGTTTGGCTCGGCCTGTTTATCTTTGTCTATGTGGTCTAGAATTTAAATGGAGGGCACCTCCCCACGGCTGATGACTGCAAGCCTTTGGCTCGTGGTCATTGCCATCAGTCTTTATCTGCTGGTGATTGCAAGGGATCTCTTGATCCCCCTCGTGTTGGCCGTTTTTGTCTGGTACCTCATTAATTTGCTTGCTCGCCAGTTTGCTCGAATCAAATTTTCCGGCAGGCCACTGCCTGTTGGCCTGCAGTTTCTTTTTGCCATCATTGTTGCTGCCACCATGGCGGGACTATTTGGCAAACTCATCACCGCAAACATCAACCAGGTGATTGACACAGCGCCTGCGTATCAAGAAAACATCACTCGGCTGATTGGTGAGAACTTTGCGCGGTTTGGCTTGGAAGAGCCACCCGCCCTGAGAAGCCTTATTGAGGGCATTAATTTTGCCACTTTACTTAGGAACCTCGCCAGCGCCTTGGGAAGCCTGATGGGCAATATTGGCTTAATTACCGTTTATTTGGTGTTCCTTTTCTTAGAGCAAAAGTTCTTCCAGCAGAAGATGAGGGCTATCTTTCCGAATGAAACACAGTTTCAAATGGCCAGTAAAATTCTGCGCCGAATTGATCAGGATGTGTCCATCTATCTCGGCATTAAGACAATGGTCAGCGCCCTGACTGGACTGGTCTCATGGGCCATCATGTCTGCTGTTGGTCTGGATTTTGCTGGCTTTTGGGCTTTGCTGATATTTGTACTTAACTTTATTCCAAATATCGGGTCCTTGATTGCAACCGTTTTGCCTACCCTATTGGCCCTGTTGCAGTTTGATACCCTCCTCCCATTTATGGTGGTCGGACTTGGGGTTGGTGCCACTCAAATCGTCGTTGGCAACTTTCTTGAACC
>JALQZL010000107.1 GCA_023258355.1 Wenzhouxiangellaceae bacterium
ACCTTTTCACAAAAACGCGAGGAACTGATTGATCTGATTAAGCGCGTTGCATTGCAATCTGCATCAGATTAATCGTTTCACGACGAAAGCCACCCTCACAGTAGGCCAGATAAAAACGCCACATTCTGATAAAGCGCTCATCGAAGCCCATCGCACGCACTGCGCCCAGCTGGTCTACAAAGCGCTCATCCCACTCGCGGAGTGTTCGGGCATAGTCTAGTCCATGAAAACTGCGCTCAATTGTTTTGAGACCAGCGTCAGATGAGATCTCAGCGAAGACCTGTGGCGAAGGCAACATGCCGCCGGGGAAGAGGTAGCGTTGGATAAACTCGACTCCCTTTCTGTAGGCAGAAAACAGATCATCTCTGATTGTGATGACCTGTATACCGGCACTCGCCGACGGCTTGAGCCGATCATGAACCGCCTTAAAAAAATCAGGCCAGTACTTCTCGCCCACGGCCTCAAACATCTCGATTGAAGCAATGCCGTCGTATTGCTCTTTGACGTCTCGATAATCTTGTAGCCTAAAGGTCACCCGTTCGTTGAGCCCTGCCGCTTGAGTTCTTGCCTGGGCCTCTGCAAGCTGTTCTCTCGATAGCGTGATAGATGTCACCCGACAGCCTGTCTTCTGCGCTGCGTGCATGGCGAACCCGCCCCACCCTGAACCAATTTCGAGCACATGGGCATCTTGTGTGGGCTTTATTAACGACAAAATACGATCGTACTTATTCAGCTGGGCATGTTCTAAAGACTGAGTTTCATTTTCGAAAATAGCCGAGGAGTATGTCAGGGTCGGGTCTAACCAAAGCTTGTAGAAGTCATTGCCCAGATCATAGTGGCTTGCAATATTTTTTTTCGCTCCCCGTTTGGTGTTAGCCCGTAAGGCATGAACAACCCACTGTAGTGCACGCATCCAAAAATGTCCGCGATCAAGACCGCCGAGTATGGCCCTGTTCATCTCACCTACTTCGATGACAGCGACCAAGTTGGGTGAGCTCCACTCACCTGCCATAAAACTTTCGGCGAGTCCCAGGGTCCCATTTGTCAGCAACCGATACATCAGGTTCTGGGAACGAATGTAGATCTCGGCTGTGGGACCGGGATGACGGCCTTTTAACTCGACACGCTGATCATTCGGGAAGACCACAATGAATGTGCCGTATTCAATTTTTTTAAGCGTTTCAAGCAGCGGGCGAAAAACCATACCTATTTTGGGATCAGCAGACTTAGACATCAGACGAAATTTCCTTTGGCGGTGGCGTTGGTTTTTTATGGAATTGTCCCCCTCTAATCCATATTTTCAGCGCTTGCCAGTGAATGGCCATGACCACTTTGAGCGTCATCAAAGGCATCATGACAAACGATTTGCATAGGTTCCAGTCGGTAAGTTTCACCTCTTTCATGCGTTGAGTCGCAATCATTGCGCGTTGCCCATGATCGGACCAAACAATGCCAATGTCGAGTTGATCACTGGGCTTAGAAAAACGAAAAGAATAACGACCTGAAACAGGTAAGAATGGCGACACATGAAATCTCTTGGGATGCTCGTGCACATCGCTCCACTCGATCGGACCATTGTTTGGTGTGCGCAAGAGATAACAATGCCTCTCTCCGAAGGTATTTCTAACTTCACAGACAATTGCCCGCAAAGCGCCGTCAGTATCTCGGCAGTACCAGACACTTAAGGGGTTAAATACAAAGCCTAACACCCGTGGATAGCAAAAAAGCTGGATGGGCCCGCCTTTCAGATCAATATCATGCTCTGCTAAACCTTGTGTGATCCAATCTCGGAGTGTAGGCCGTGCCACCTGCCTATCGGCTTTGGGCAAATGGTCTTTGTCATAGAAAGAAAATATGTTGAATCTGTTGTACGAGAACAAACACAGTTTGCGAGAAAGCTGCTCGACTGAGTCAATGTCTAAGAGAAGATTAAAGACTCTATAACGAAACTGATACTGGGGCTGGATAAGACGCCGATGAAACACCATCCCGCGGTATAAGCTGTGATTGAGGTTATCTCGGATCATTAATCAGTCCACTGCCAGGCCCCTGCCATGGGTGATGGTTATCCATGTACGGCGGCCCTGACAAACGTGCTTGATTGAGCTGACCAGGCAGCTCGACGCCCAAGCTCACTGCCGCTTCGATGGCTGAGCCAAGCCCATCCTCATGAAAGCCATAGCCCATCCATGCACCACAGTACCAGCAGTTGTTATGTCCCTGAAGGAGGCCCAACGAGCGTTGAGCGCGACGGGTTGCCTGATCAAATACGGGGTGGGTGTATTCGGTCTCATAATGAACGAGCTCAGGGTTCGGCTCAACGAGTGGATTGAGTGTCACAAAGTAATCCCTCGAGGATTGGAGTCGCTGAAGGCGATTCATCCAATAAGTCACTGAGACGTTGGTCTCCTTCTCCTGAGATTGCGTCAGATAATTCCATGATGACCAAGCTTGTCGGCGCTTTGGCATCAATCGCTTGTCTGAGTGCAATAAGGCGCGATTGGGCCGAAACTTAAAACTGGCGAGCAAGGCTTTTTCGGCTGGGTCAGGCTCTGTCATCAGCCGCAAAGTCTCGTCGGCATGACAACCAAAGACAATGGCATCAAAATGCAATGTCTCACCCGTCTCTGTCTTGACCGTGATGCCCGCAGAATCTCGAACTACCTCGGCAACACCGCAATCGATGCGTACATGGCCCTCTAAGTCACCTAAGAGTTTGTTGAGGTAGTTGATGGATCCTCCCGGGACAGTCTTCCACTGGGGCCGATTGCTCAGATCTAGTAGCCCGTGGTTGTTGAAAAATTCCACGAAGGCCTCAGCTGAAAATTCTCGAATGGCATCACTTGGACTGGACCAGATGGATGCGGCCATGGGCAACAGATAGCGTTGCTCGAAAGCAGCCGAGAAGCGATGTTGGTCAAGCCATTCCCCTAACCCAACATCCGTCAATGTTTGCTCAGTGAGTGCCGTTTTGGCTAGGCGATTGAACCGCATCACATCTAACAACATGCGCCAATGTGTTGGCCTTAAAAAATTGCTCTTCTGAGCAAACAAAGCATCTCCGGCATACTCAACGGCACCAGCATTGAGTGAGGCGCTGAAAGACATATCTGAGGGCTGCGTCGGTATGCCCAACAGATCGAATAGACTGACCAGCCTTGGGTAGTTTCTGTCATTGTGAACGATGAAGCCGGTGTCCACCCAGACTGGGCCATCGACTTCGTCCACACGTTGTGTGTTGGTGTGCCCACCAGGCCTTGGCTGAGACTCAAAGACCGTGACCTCATGTGTTTGGCGCAGCAACCAAGCGGCTGAGAGGCCTGATATACCTGTTCCAACAACAGCAATTTTCAACTGAGAAAGGCCTTTATGAACATGCGTTGGTCTTATCTTAGCGTTGATTCAGTGAATCAGTCGACATATTTTAGGCAATAAAAAGCCCCGCAAGCGGGGCTTTTAGGGAGATGGCGCGCCCGGAAGGATTCGAACCTCCGACCGCCTGGTTCGTAGCCAGGTACTCTATCCAGCTGAGCTACGGGCGCGTGCAAGCCAGCTATTATCTCAAGAGTTTGGGGAAAGTGCAAGAAGAGCAACACTTGCGCTGTGTCAAATCCACAGTCTTGATACCTGAATTACAATAGTTTCATGAACAGCCCCCAACGGACACTACTGCCTTTGCCCCTATTCGCATCAGTTATGGGGCTAAGTGGGGTTGCTTTGGTTTGGCGAGCAACAGAGAACCACCTGTCAATGACTTCATGGGTCTCTGCTGGGATGACAGGCGTCGCTGTGACTGTATTTGTTGTCTTGTTACTCACCTACAGCTACAAGTGGCTGGTAGCCAAAGATCAGGTGATGGCCGAGCTGCAACATCCTGTCCGAATCAATTTTTTGCCCACCCTCTCAATCAATCTTATTTTATTGGGCATGCTTTTGACTCAGTGGTTTCCTCAAGTGGGACTCGACCTGTGGCGAGTGGGTGCGGCGCTGCAGCTCATATTGACTGTTATCATTGTCAATGTTTGGCTGAACACTGAAAGACCTGTTGCAAGCATCAACCCGGCGTGGTTTATCCCCGCTGTAGGCAATGTGTTGGTCCCAGTTGCCGCTGCGCCAGCTGGCTATCTCACCCTTAGTGCTTTCTTTCTGAGCCTCGGATTATTCTTTTGGGCGATCTTGGTCACCGTTATTTTTTACCGACTGATTACCAAAGCACCCTTGGAGCCTGCCATGCAACCCACACTGGTCATCATGGTCGCGCCACCAGCAGTCTCATGTCTCGCGGCCGTGGCCATCACGCAGAGCTTTGGACCGATGGCCATGGCTTTATTTTCAGTGGCTGTGTTTTTTGTGGTTCTTCTGCTTCCTCAAATACCCCATTTCTTGCGCCTTTCGTTTTACCCGTCTTGGTGGGCATACACTTTCCCACTGGCTGCCTTTACGTTAGCGTGTCACAAATTTTCCCAATTCAATGGGATCATCAGTGCCGCCATGCTGTTGGCAATGACGATCTTTGTGACCCTGGTTGTTCTGGCTGTTTCTGCGAGAACACTGAAGGCCCTGGCCACTGGAGAGCTGGCGCATCATTGAAACACACACCTAATTTTAGAAAAGGCAGTTAAAAGGAGCTCATCAATGTCTCAAAAATCACCGCATATTCCAATCATCGAAGTCACTCGGGCAAACAATGCCTTTCGTGATGAATTGATCACTGGAAAAGAGTCTCAGCTCGTTGTTATGACGATCCAGCCAGGCGAGGAGATTGGTTCAGAGGTCCACGCAGATCATGATCAAATCCTGATATTTGTCGAGGGTACTGGCAGAGCCACATTGAACAATGAAACTTTCGACATCAAAGCAGACGATCTGGTGTTTGTCCATGCAGGTGTCCAACATAACTTCATCAATACTGGTGAGACACCTCTCAGGCTATACACTGTCTACGCGCCGCCCGAGCACAGCGCTGGAACACGCCATGAAACCAAAGCTGAGGCGGATGCGGCTGAACATCATTAGCCTTAGGTAGATGCGAGGGTTAGAGCTGGTCAGCTACCCAGCCATAAACACTGGCTAACGCCTCTGGCAAAGCGTCTGCATCACTGCCGCCGGCCTGAGCAAAATCTGGCCGGCCACCACCCTTGCCGCCCACCGC
>JALQZL010000108.1 GCA_023258355.1 Wenzhouxiangellaceae bacterium
GAAGCCAATATAGACGCGACCCGCTCTGGCCACTGGCGCACTGTTACCACGCAAAGTCAACAAGGGCACAGCACGGTCATAAACCCAACGCCTTTGTCCTGTGACCCGATCAAACCCATAGACTCGCCCATCCAACACCCGAGCCACTACCGTGTCATCAACCAAAATAGGTGCTGCCAGCACCTCTGAGCTGACGTTTTGTTGCCAGACTCTCTGGCCGGTGCGGCTATCGAGAAGGACAACCTCCCCTTCATAGGTACCCACCATCACTTGATTGTCAACCACAATTGGGCCAGCAGAAATCGCTAACCCCGTTTCGAATTCAGAGCGGATCCGACCAGTTTGTGCATCAACGCCAACAATGCGGCCTGACTCATCAGCCACCCAAACTTGATCATTCGCATAACTGGGCAAAATGCTTGGCCTAGACCTACTGGTTCCGTCAACCACGCGATTTGACCAAAGTGAGTCAACCGCCAGAGTGGATTGGAAGCTGATCAACTCAGCGGGGCCCAATGTTTCATCGCGGTTAAACCAACCACCGACCGTTTGGCAACCTGCTAATAAACAGATCGCAACGATACCTAATGCTGATCGGAGGGTCCTGGGATTAAATATCATGAGTCAGCCTTCAAAGGACCCGGCCCCGTGGCATCCAATTTCATTTGAATGAGTGTGGTACCAAAACCCATGTCAGTTGGCGCATCCAGGGCTTGTTGATAAGCCTGTCTGGCCAGTGCGAACTCAGATTGGTCAAAGTAAATATCGCCCCGCGCCTCTGCCCAAGCGCCCTCATAACCAATCGGCGCCGTGCCTGAGAGAATACTTAGCGCCTCGTCACTGTCTCCTTGGCCCTCCAGCAGTCGTGCCAGACGCAAACCAACCATCCCGCGAAGGGAGTCGATATCGGTGCGAACCCACAGCGCCTGATAGATCTCAATGGCTGGCGCGAGACGTCCTGCATCCACATAGGCGGCCGCCAAAGCCATGGCTGCAAGCTTGTAATAGCCGCTCTCATCCAAACCTTGGAGTTGTCCAAAGTAATCCTCAGCACCCGCCAAGTCACCACCGTCAATCAAGCTCTGGATGGCATTGTAAGAACCTGCGGCAGCGCTTTGTTTACTGACTTGCGCCTGCTGATATTGCTGGAAGCCAAAAACACCGCCCAGGGCGATGACAAGACCAATAATTAATCCAGGTAAATTTGACTGAAGCCACTGGCGAACGCGTTCGCCTTGTTCATGTTCATCGTACAACTCAACTGCCATGGAATGTGTGTCCTTAAGATTGCGTAGAGAATAAAGATGACAGATATTGTGCCAGATTTGGCTTTGACACGCTCTGTTGCGTGCTATCAGACCGCAGGTCTTTGACCTGAACAATGCCTTGCGAGCGCTCGGCTTCGCCATAAATAAGCGCTACTCGAGCGCCGCTCCTATCTGCCCTTTTGAACTGAGATTTGAGGCTTCCACCCACCAAATCTGAACCCACCGTGAGATGAGGACAAGCCAGGCGCAGTGCTTCAGCCTCTGCGAGCAATTCTCCAACAGGGACCTGACCCAACCAATAGACACCAGATGCCATGGGCAACGGCTCATTTTTGGCTTTGATCAGCTCAAGCAACCGCTCTTCACCCATGGCCAAACCTATGCCTGGGACATCTTTTCCACCCGCCATCGCAGTTAAGCCATCGTAGCGACCACCGGCACAGACGGTGCCCTGAGCACCGAGTTGATCAGTGACCCACTCAAAGACAGTCCGACAATAATAATCAAGGCCCCGAACAAGTCCAGAATTGACTCGAAATGAAATCCCCAAATCATTGAGCAACGCTTGAACTTGTTCAAAGTGTGCTCGCGCAGCATCCCCCATGAAATCACCGAACCGAGGTGCCTCACTCATAATGGCCTGCGTGGTCTCGATTTTAGAATCGAATATTCGTAAGGGATTGGTCTGCAGGCGTCGCTTAGAATCCTCATCCAAGTCTGCGGCGTAGGGTGTCAGATAGTCCACCAAATGCTGACGATAACGGGCTCGATCGTCTGGGTCACCTAAAGAATTCACCTCAAGACTGACGGCCGACGATAGCCCCAATCTCTGCCAAAGCCGCTCTATCATGGCCATCAATTCCACATCGACAACCGGCTCTGCTAGCCCGAATACCTCGACACCATACTGATGAAATTGGCGTTGACGCCCCCGTTGGGGACGTTCATATCTAAACATGGGGCCGTGGTACCAGACCTTCTGCCCTGGCGGGTGAAGCAAACCGTGTTGGATGACAGACCGCACCACCCCGGCTGTCCCCTCGGGACGAAGGGTCAATGAGTCGCCACTTCGATCCTCAAAGGTGTACATTTCTTTTTCCACCACATCAGTTGTCTGGCCGATGGCTTTGGTGAACACTTCTGTGTGCTCAACAATGGGGACCCTAATCTCTTCAAATTGATACTGTTTGAGCACCGCTTCGACCTGCGACTCAAGCCATTGCCAGAGTGGCGTCTCACTGGGCAGAATGTCGTGCATGCCTCGAATAGACTGACGCTGACTCATTGTCTCACCTCGACTTCACCATTGGGATGGATCAGAATTCGGGTCAAACCCGCTGAGTGGCCCTGCTCGACGACGTGCAGATGGTCAATCGGGGTGTCATCTAGACTCAACTCAATCGCTGAACCGACCCCGACTAACATTTCAAAGGGTGGCTGCCCTAAAAATGTGTGCTCAGAGGCAGCTCTCAATAAATCGTCCACCAGTGATTGGCCATTGGCATCGGTTAACTCCAGCCACGTGTCTTTTCTCAAGCGAACAGACAGCTGTTGGCCTAAAACCGGTTCTGCACCGAGATCAAACTCCGCTACTGACTGGTCACTCAGCTCATTAATGACCTGCTTGCTTTCATTACCCGGCGAGGCGTTCAATGACCTCGCTGGCAATTGACGTGCTTGTATCTGGCGAACCTCTGTGACAGTCGCTTCTGTGTCCTTGGCTGCTGTCCACTGGCTGTGCATCAGACTACTGAGGGCTCGCTCGGGCGCACCACTCACAAAGGAGAAACCCATCAGTGACACGACAATCACCAACGAGCCAACCAGACGAGGCCAGCGCCTCACTGATCGACGATCCTTTCGAAGTGTCACCAAGGACCGCATGGTGGGAAGTTCAGTGCTTTCCTCAATCTCTGTCGGCTGGAGCGGCACTGACAATAGACTTGCATAGCGGCGTAACACACTCTGAGCATGCGCTGCAGGCAGACCAAGGTCAGCATTTGTCTCAATGCACTCTACCCACTTAGGCGAAGCTGAGATAGCCGTGGCTGCCTGCGCCACAGACAAGCCAAGCTCAAGGCGCTGACGGCGCAATTGCTCGCCTAAGCTCATTTCCACGGCTGAGTGATCTGTCTGACTCATGCGCCCAGTGCCTGTGCTGCAAGCTGTGCTTGAACAATCCGTCTGCGTTCACTCGGGCTCAAGAGCTCACCCACCAATTGACCGCAAGCCGCCGCGATGTCATCACCACGCGTTTTACGGATGGTGGTGACGATGCCAGCCCTTCTCACAGCCATTTGAAATTCATACATCGTGGCATCATCCGAGGGCTCAAACGGTGTGCCTGGAAACGGGTTAAAAGGAATCAGGTTGACTTTGCACGGCATACCATCTAACAGTTGTCTCAAGCCCCGAGCTTGCGCGGGTTGATCGTTCAATCCATTAATCATCGTGTATTCAAAAGTAATGGAGCGACGCTCATCATGCGCTAGGTATCGCTTGCACGCAGCCATCAAATCACTCAAGGGATATTTGCGATTGAGTGGCACGAGACGTTCTCGTAGATCATCTGTTGGCGCGTGCAGTGACACCGCGAGAGCAAACTCAGTCCCGATCGCCAACTGGTCAATCCCAGGAACAACCCCTGCGGTAGATATCGTCACTTTGCGTGCGGCCAAACCATAGGCAAGGTCATCACGCAGAATGGAAAGCGCAGGCTGAACTGCTCCCAAATTTAAGAGCGGCTCACCCATTCCCATAAACACAACGTTGGTGATCCGTGCCTCACCTGCAGTGAGCTCTGCCAGACGCTGACTGGCAAACCAGACCTGACCAATAATCTCATCACTGGATAGATTTCGCTTGAACCCCTGAGTGGCCGTGGAGCAAAAGGTGCAGTTGAGCATGCAACCGACTTGGGATGAGATGCATAGTGTTCCTCGCCCAGTCTCAGGAATGAACACGGTTTCTACCGCGCTGCCGCCCCGCTCAGTGAGCAACCATTTGATGGTGCCATCTTTGGAGCAACTTTCTTTAATCGAGCGAGGGGCCTCGACCACAGCCACATCGGCCAAACGATTTCTCAGCGCAGCTGAGAGGTCCGTCATTTGTGCAAAATCAACCACACCTCGTTGGTGTATCCATTGCAACAACTGCCGAGCCCTGAACGGCTTCTCACCCAGCTCGGCAAAAAAGGCCTCAAGCTGGTGACGATCGAGGCCCAGTAAGTTGGTGACTTGGCTTATTGTCTCGGACACAATTCTTCAGCTGAGAAAAAATACGCGATCTCAGTCGCTGCGGTCTCTGGCGCATCAGATCCATGGACTGCATTGGCATCAATGCTGTCGGCGAAATCTGCTCGGATGGTGCCTGGGGCCGCTTCCTGCGGGTTCGTTGCCCCCATCAGCTCACGGTTCATCGCAATGGCATTGTCACCTTCCAAGACTTGTATCATCACAGGGCCTGAGCACATGAAAGCAACCAAATCATTGAAAAATGGGCGGTCTTTGTGGACGGCATAAAAACCCTCGGCATCTTGTTGGCTTAAATGCTTCATTTTGGCGGCAACAATTCGAAGTCCTGCCTTCTCAAATCGGGCATAAATCTCACCGATCACATTTTTCGCCACTGCATCCGGCTTGATAATTGAAAGGGTTCTTT
Organism: Wenzhouxiangellaceae bacterium; assembly: GCA_023258355.1. Classification (GTDB taxonomy): domain Bacteria; phylum Pseudomonadota; class Gammaproteobacteria; order Xanthomonadales; family Wenzhouxiangellaceae; genus Wenzhouxiangella. The sequence continues at coordinate 4,929 of JALQZL010000108.1, forward strand.
CCATGGCTATTTTTCCTTGTGAATACCGTCAGTTATGTCAGCCGTCTATGATACCGACTCAAGCCCAAAAGCGCCATGTATTCAAGGCAATTTCTTATCTATTGCGCCGGTACAGGACTTAGGCTTTCTCAGGCATCACCCCCCTGGACCCATCTGGAAATGCGTGCGAAATCGGCCGGGCTCATCTGGCAAGAGAACCAACCGAAGGTCTG
>JALQZL010000109.1 GCA_023258355.1 Wenzhouxiangellaceae bacterium
GACCAATGGGTCGCTTTAGAAAGTAATCAAGGAGTGCCGTCGGTGGGTGGTGTTCACCGATGGGTGGCGCTTGTAGCAGGCTCGCAAAGTCATTGCCCGAGCCCACAGGCAATACCCCCAGGGTGGCGGGCTGGTTGATCAACGCATTGGCCACCGCGTGCACAGTCCCATCCCCACCGACAGCCACCACCACATTGTCCGGATCAGTAGCGGCTAGTGCCGCGTGCTGACGAAGCGCGGCCAGTGACTCACAGCAATGCACGCTGACCTGATCGGTGCCTGCATTCGCCTCAAGCGCTTGAAGCTGTTTCCAACACGAATGCGACACCTGAGGGCGGCCTTGGCCGGCCGTGGGATTGACCAAGAAACTGATATGCCGACGGGATGATTGAGGAAGGCTTTGTGCTTGGGTCATGTGATCAAATCAACGGCTCGATGGGTATCGTCTGATAAGTTGAATCATGGCACACTAACACAATGAATAAAATCTGGCTGGGTTTGAGACAAGCAGGGGCCACAGGCTTGCTCGCGCTCAATTCCATCATTCATATCACCCCCTTGCTCGTGGTCGCGCTGATGAAGCTCATCATCCGATGGCGACCGGTCACACGCCTATGTGATCGCATGTTGATGGGTCTGGCCGCCAGCTGGATTGATGTGAACTCTTGGATGATGGATCACCTCACCCAAACACAAGTGGAGGTGGTCGGCTGGCCCGACGAGGGGCTTGAGACCTTGGCGCAAGGCCATTATTTATTGATTGCCAATCATCAAAGCTGGGTCGATATTCCAGTATTACAAAAGGTCTTTAATCGGCGTTTGCCGATGCTTCGTTTTTTCTTGAAAAGCCAATTGATTTGGGTCCCGATCCTCGGCCTGGCTTGGTGGGCGCTCGAGTTTCCTTTTATGAAACGCTACACCCGCGCGCAAATTCAGAAAAACCCCGAGCTGGCGGGCAAGGATTTGGAAACCACAAAAAAAGCCTGCGAGAAATTCAAATCGATTCCTGTCACCATCGTCAATTTTGTTGAGGGTACTCGGTTTAGCATGGCCAAACATAAGGCACAGGCCTCACCCTATCACCACCTACTTAAACCTCGAGCTGGGGGAACCGCGTACGTGCTCGAGGCCATGGATCAGCAACTAGACACCTTGGTTGATGTGACGATTGTCTATCCTGAAGGCAAAGGCGAATTGTTTGACTTATTTGCCAACCGCATCCCCCGTGTTCGCGTGTTGCTCAACTTCATTCCCATTCCACAGGCGCTGAAGGATGGGCGCTATCAAGATGACGCGGCGCATCGAGCCAAGTTCCAAGCATGGCTCAACGGGCTTTGGGAAGACAAAGATGAACGCATTGCCAAACAGGCGTCCTTGCATTGAACAAAAAAAGAGCGGGCATGTGCCCGCTCTGTCTTCAGCCAATGTGGCTACTTCAATAAGCCAGTTAGCGTCCTAACCCATGGTACGGGTGCGGATGGCGATCCCAGCCACGCCCAGCATGAGGGTGATCAGTGTGACCAAGCCCACCAATGAGTTGGTTGGGACAGACTCGACACCGCCTGGCGTATAGTCAGGTGAGCGGAAAATCTGCTGTTGTGGGTTCGGGCAGACATCAAAAGGAATGTCCGGCAGAATACCCGCTGGGATAGTTATTGGCCATGCCAACTGACCAAGTGCCTCCGTTTTGGCCAGTATTCATAATATCCATGTTGCCACTAACCCCAATGGCAAAGACATTGTTCATTAGGTTGTTAAAGGCCGAGTCCGTCAAGTTGAGCTGATCCGTCGTGGCGGTTGTATCCTCGAAACTTGAATTGACCACCAAGTTTTGTGCCTGAGCCAAGCTTGAAAATAATAAGCCTGTGGCGATCAGTCCGACCACCCACTGTTTCTGTGTTCTATGGGGTAACACTAAGCGCGCTTTCACTATTTGTTTGTCCTTTTGTCTTCTAAATTGACTTCAAAAAAGCATGGGGAGACGTTATCGGTGCTGACAGCCACCGAGGTGTGACCTTGCCACCCAGCCTGCCCATGTTAGCAATTATCTTTGACAATTAGCCGAAGGTAACCTAAGAAAACAAAACTTATGTTTGTATTTGATCTTGGGTGAGGAGCGCGTTAACCGTGCTGTACTGTCCAATCCATGCTGAGGTGATAGCCTTCCCCGCGGATAGATTGAATGGGAAATTTAGGTCCACCCAATTGCCGAATTTTTGAGCGCAAATGGGTCATATGAACCTCTAGCGCACGCTTAGATTGCGTGTTGACTGGCTTGCCCAATAAATCGAGCAACTGCCAGTAAGCCAATTGGCGATTTGGCGCCTCGATCAATGCCTTCAAAATACGCCATTGGGTGGCAGTCAGGGCAAGCTCGACACCCTTTTGAGGATGGCAGATGGCGAAACGGCTGGTGAGTAGCTGAAAGTCGGTGGGTCCATCCCCTCGCTTGTGGCGGGCACTTAGGCGTTTGTCCATCGAACGTAAAACAGCCATCAGCTCCGCTGACTCAAATGGCTTGGGCAAATAGACATCGGCCCCCACCTCATAGCCAACCACTTTGTCTTGAAGACCTGATCGTGCTGTCATCATCACAACAAAGGCATCAGGGTCAACGGCTTTGAGTCGCTGCGTGATCGATAAGCCATCCTCGCCCGGAAGCTCAATGTCAATGATGTAGGCATCAAAATGCTGTTTGGGGCGAGCCAGATCCATGGCTTCGGCGTCGGCGACACCGGTAATACCAAAGCCCTCGCCCGATAACACTTTCACCAACATTTCTCTAAGCGCGTCGTTGTCTTCCACCAAACAGATATTCATAGGGGTATCCTAAACTCAATGTTAAATTCGTCAGGCCTTGCTGGATTATAGACAAGATCGCCCCCTTGAATCTTCGCCAACACGCGAGACAAATGAAGCCCCAAACCAGCGCCTGAATGGTGTTTAGCGTGTTCGCCACGATAAAACTTGTCAAATAGTCTCGTGACGTCCAGGTGGGTATTTTCTGCTATTGGGTTAATGACTGTGATGGCCACCCAATGACCGGTGGGATCCACATCACCCAAGCGAACCTCGATGGGTTGATCTACCGGCGCGTATTTGATGGCGTTTTCCAAAAGATTGGTCAGAACGACCTCAGTAAACCAAGCATCGGCCACCACCTGTTGATCACGTAAGCCAGAGACACGCAAACGCGCAGCCACATCCATCTGGACAATGATATTGTCCAGAAGATCACCCACATCAAATGTTTCAGGTCTCGGCTGGATCGCGCCACTGGTCACCTGATCAAAGCTTAAACACCGATCGACCAGGCGGCCAATGTCTTTAACTGAGGTTGAGGCTTTGTTCTTGACCGCTGGGTCATTGAGACCATGTTCAATAGCCAAACTGAGCACCGACAACGGTGTCTTTATTTCATGGCTCAACATGGTCATAAACTGCTGGAGACCTTCTCGTGCCCGCAGTGCCTCCTCGGCACGCGCACGCGCAGCCAATGCTGAACTTCGCAGATAAACAAGCCGCCTGCGGGAACGCAATTGCAACATCACCGCCACCGCCAGCGCGAGCCAAAATGAATGCATCAAGAACCCTTCTAATGCCAGGTCATTCTCGGCACCGAAGAGTGTTCTGGCCAGTACCCACACCACACCACTCAACAAAAGACCGCCGGCTGTGCGTAACATCCATAACGGGACCGTGGCTTCAGGTGCGCTTGGTTCATCCACTAGCGCAAACCAAGGAATAGTCGCTGCAAAGGCGCTGGCAAAGACCAGCATGACAGCATTCCACTGCAGACCAAAAGCGGTCTGACCAAAAGCAATCCAAAGCAAGCTGGCCAACCCGAGATAAATAAACGCGTCAAGGGTTCCTCGTGCCCATCGGCACATGCCGTAATCAGCGTAAAGCAATCGATAAAAGACCAATACGCTGTTGGGATAAAGCACGATCAATGCGTAATTAATTTGATTCAGTAACTCACTGCCCGCCATATCGTCAAGAAAGAGACGAAAAATGCCAAACATGGAAGCACCATAAGCAGCAGAAAAAAACAGCTGAGTACTGTAAGCCGCCACCACCCGTTCACGATCTGTCAACCAAACGCCTGCGGCAAAGAGCAACACCGCAACCAAAAAGGCCAGATATCCCATCACGAAAGCCATATAGATTTGGTCATCATGCAACATGTCCAAAAGTATCTGGGCATCCACCGTCACCATCAGACTGTGGGGAGAATCCAGTCGCGCATAGACGACCCTGGTTTTGGGCAGGGAAGGCACTTCAAAAGCCAAACTTAAGGATTGGTATCCTGTGGGCAATAGGGGGTGCCGGTCACCAATCACTTGGGGCACGTCAGAGACAACAGGATCAAACAACATCACCTCGTCATGCCAAACAGGTCGGAAGCGGACCACCAAGCCCGCTTGATCGGACACGTCGCCACGAAGCTCAAGACGTACCCAGTGGGGGTTGGCCCGATAACCAGCATTAAAGCCTTTTTCGAAGGATGTCCAAGCATCAACGGGGAGCGCCTGAATCTTCTCGAGACTCAGCGGTGTGTCTCCCTCATCAAGATAAGCGGCAGCAACAATCAGCGGGAGATCTGCTGACGGATCAACTGACCTCCCCTCGTCTAGTGGCTGTGCAATGCTGGTTGTGCTCACCGAAGCCAGGCACCAAAACATGCCCACAAGGCTAACCAAGCTCAGGCGACCCATCATAAATTACTGCGATGATGCTCGATACTGATCGAACCAATGGACAATGTAGGCTGGCTTTGCCATAAGCTGACTTGGTCGACGGTGGAGTGCGTGCGAGGCGCCAGGAACACGGACCATCGCTGTAGGCACACCACGCAGTTGCAAAGCTTGGTAATACTGTTCAGTTTCAGAAATTGGTGTCCTAAAATCTGACTCGCCTGTGAAGAGCAAAGTTGGCGTGGTGACGTTACCAACGTAACTGATAGGTGAGTATTTCAGGTAATGATCAGGATCTTCCCAAGGCATGGCTGGGAACCAATACTGGCTGAATAGATAATAAAAGTCTGCATTCAACACAAAGCT
>JALQZL010000010.1 GCA_023258355.1 Wenzhouxiangellaceae bacterium
TCAAAAGAACGAAGCCACCAATCGCAAGAATCACCCCCGTCAGGTATTTCGCAAAGACCGTCATCTGCGCTACCAAGGGTGTCTTTTGGCGCCGGACCTCTGACACCATCCCCGCTATCTGACCAATCTGCGTCGACTTCCCAGTGGCTGTGACCACACCGATGCCATCACCCTGAGTGACAAAGCTTCCAGAAAACGCCATACATGTTTGCTCAGCCAGTGAGGCTTCCCTGCTCAGTGGTGTTGTGTTTTTTTCAACGGGTAATGATTCGCCAGTCAGGACCGCTTCATCAACAGATAACCCGTGAGAACAGATGAGTCGTACATCGGCAGGGACACGATCTCCAGATACCAGCTCAATCACATCCCCTGGGACAAGGCCGATGGCCTCTTGGCTCACCAAGTGACCATCGCGATAGACGCGCGCCTCATTCTTCAATAAACCTAAGATCTGTTGCAAGGCCGCATCTGCTTTGCCTTCTTGGATAAACCCCAGAGCAGCATTCACAAGGACAACAGCCAAAATCACAGCCGCATCAGTGATATGACCGAGTAGCAAACAAAGCGCGCTGGCAATGAGCAAGACATAGATAAGGAGATGATGAAATTGTCGAGCCAATCGCTTGATAGGGCCTGCCTGTTTGACTACCGGCATGGCATTGGGCCCGTACTTTGTCAAACGATCTACGGCTTGTTGTTGCGTGAGCCCATTCTCAGAGACATTTAGCTTGTCGAGTGCGGCTTGTGCACTCAAGGTATGCCATTGGGTTTTGTTGTCATCAGCCATCATGGCCACTGCGAACCCCCACGTTTACTGATTGTTCTCGATGCTAGAGAGGATCATAATCGCCCAAAACCCCTGATGACTCATCAGTGCCCTGCCCTCAAATGAAAATGCACCAGAGACTTCGCTGACCCTGACTTTAGGATTGGCTGTGAAGTCGTTGGTCAATGGCTGGATTTGGATATCCCAGGGATCAACGATCAAGACCAAATCTCCTGCTTCAAGCCGTCTCGTCCATCGTGACGACCAACGCTGGGGTGTAATGGCGCGGACACCCCACTTGGCCATGTGATAACGCAATCGAAGGGCCTCGTACTCATAGCCCAAGGAAAAGACACGATTGAACTCGTCACGACGGTGTGTGGTTGTGAGTTGTTGGGCAAAGGCGTGAATCGCTTGGTCGCCCTCATCGAGAGGCCATGGTGCGGTGTGATCTCCTGTTAGAAACTCAATAGCCTGAGCACTCCTACCCATTAACTCAGATTGCCACCGAATATCGAGTGATACCCACACCACTAATACGCCGACCACCACAGCCAGACGCCAGTCCCCTCCTCGCCTGGCCTGCCACACACCAAGCACCAAAAACAAACCAGTGGCCCAAAACAATGCCAACGACATCAATGACAATTGAAGGCCGAATGGCTGTTGATAGTTGTAATTGATATCAGTATGTTGCCACGGTCTTGGGTCAAAGATTCGTTTCCATAACATGCCTTGTAAGCCCAGAAAATCTGGATAGACGGGATGAATCTCAACCGAGTGGATAGACCAGGGACGCTCAAATACTTGCTGCTGAATAGCCAGAAAATAAATGAATTGATCCCCATCTGATTCACTATTGAGACGCGCTTCGGCGCGAGAAGCGTCAACCTGTATCAAAGGCTCACGGCCACTGATGATAAATTGGGGCTGTGTTGACCAGATGAGATCGGCACCAATGTCATCTTGATCGGATGTAAAAAGCACCACAGAGCCAACAGCTTCGACAGGTAAGGGTGTGGGCATGTTCAGCAGCACAACCACTTCTCTGTCTCGGCCCGTGCCCTGAATCCGAAGACGCTCTTCACCCTGCACCACCTGACCACGTGCGACCCGCCAATTAGAGGAATCTGCTGTGACAGTGATTGGTGAAAGTAAACCACGATATTGCGCGTCGCTGAGCACCCAGAGACTCCACGCCAGCCAACAGCCGATGGTGGTCAATAGGCATATACCCAACCATTGAAGGCGCCTAGTCATACAACTCCCCTGTATTGTCGCCAGCCATGCGCCACCATCACGACAAAGATCACCATCGGTAGGGAAAAATGAATCACAACGCGGCTAAAGAGCGAACCAGAGCCTAACCACACGTTACCGCCAGACAAGGGCAAAACCCCGACGATAATGACGAGCCCAAAGGCAACCAAAGCCAGAAAACCAACGAAATGATGGACATGCCGGTATGCCCAAGGCAAGGCCAAAAGGCACAAAAAAACAGCATAAAACAAAAGATGCCAATCATAGAAGACAAAGGTATGCCGCCAAACACCCCAAAGTCCCGTCATTAGGTCGGACACTGCAAACTCAAGTCGACCCCCTGTCACCCAATGAATCCAATCCAGATCGAATATGACATAGCCGATCACCCCGATCACAAGCCATGGCAAGGTGAGAAAAAGCCATGCTCTGATGGATGGGCGATAGTGGTGGACCAAGGCAGCGAAAACAATGCCCACGTCCCAATAGATACCTTCAATTTTGATCAGTGGAAGAAGAATTAACCCCGTCATGATGCCGAGCCAATGCCATGGCTTGGACTCAACGGACATTAATAAGAAGATGACACTGATTAGCCCTAACACCGCAGATAGCCATAAGTCAGCATAGCCATGGAGTGCTGTGTGAGCATTAATAATGGGTAAAGACCACCACAGGTAGACGGCAATCACAGCAACCAGGGTCGGCATACGAAGTTGACGTAGCAAGCCAAAGAGGAGACAACCAATAGCAGTGGCCGCCCAGAGCCAAGCCAAGCCAGGTGCTTGTCCAGTCCACTCTGTGACATGACCACTCAACCAAAGCATCATGCTGGGGACCACTTTGGGATAGTCGGTCAGCGTGAAGCTAACCCAAGCCGTTGAGTCAGCAGTCAATGTCTCCTTAGGCGCCAAGAAGGGGATAAATTGACCGGTCTCGAACCAAACACGGGCCTCGTAACCCCAAACCAACCAGGCATCCCAGGGAAATAGTCGCGGTGCCACGACATCAGGCAACAAGCTGAGAAAGCGAACGGCGATAAGCGCACAGAAGCATCCGATCAGCCCTTTGCCCAATGCCCCAATAGAAGATGCTGATGATGCCGAAAAGCCCGAAGAAGTCAGCGAAATAGCGCTTGGCGGAAGTCTCGTCGTATAAATAATCAAGGCCAATGACACCGAAATCATGATGATTTCGGGTAACCAGTGAGCTGTGGGGCCGAAGACAATCAACACCATCCACATGCCCACCCCAGCCAATAGCGGACCGAGCACCCCACCCATGCCCATGATTAAGGCCAAAGCACCAGGGCCAGTGACTACTTTGAAGCGCCACAACACGGCCATGATAGACACGCTCACTAGGCTCAATTTAAAGACTGCAACGGCTAGGTTCATGAAAGCCCATAACTCATCAAGAAAATAAAGGATAATGGATTCTGTGGCAGACAGCGTCCTTCACATTGGAAAATACTTTTATCCCAGCCATGGTGGGATTGAGCAGTTTCTCTATGATTTAAGCCAAGCGTGCGATCAAATAGGCATTGCGCAGGGCATCTTAGTGCATGCAGCTACCTCACAACCGGTCGGTCGTCAGGATCTGCCCATGGCGCCTTTTTTGGCGTATTGTCATCGCGTTAGGCAACTTGGCACGCTGGGCTATGCGCCCATCAGCCCCGGTTTTGGGGCGGCACTCAATCAGGCACTGGCCACTTTCAAGCCTGATGTTCTGCACTTCCACCTACCTAATCCATCTGCATTTTGGGCGCTATTCAATCGCAAAGCGCAGCAACTTCCTTGGGTTATTCACTGGCATGCAGACGCCTACAGCCCTGATTTCGAGCCCTTGGTGAAATTTTTGTATTCGGGCTACCGCGTACTGGAACAACGTTTGCTCAGTCGGGCAGACTGTGTGGTGGTGACCTCACCACCCTATCTTGAGACCAGTCAGGCGCTTAGAAGGTTTCAAGACAAGTGTCACGTCATTCCGCTTGGACTTCCCGATCATCGGATAGCCCACACAGCGCAAGGCATCCGATCAGGTGCTTGGCCCAGCGATTCCAACAATCTGAGCGGTAATCCATTAAGGCTCCTTGCGGTTGGACGCCTGACTCAATACAAGGGTTTTGATTGTCTGATTGAGGCGATGACTGCCACTGATGCTGAATTAATTATCGTTGGCGAAGGTGAAAAGCACAGCGAGCTTATCCAACTTATCAAAAATAAATCCTTGGAAAATCGTGTCCGACTCTTAAGTGGGGTCGATGATCGCTCAAGAAATCAGTTGCTGAGCGAGTGCGACCTGATCTGTTTGCCGTCACTGAATCGAGCAGAGGCTTTCGGCATCAGTGTGTTAGAGGCTATGGCTGTGGGCAAGCCTGCGCTTGTCTCGAATATTGAAGGGTCCGGTTTGCCTTGGCTAGTACAAGATAATGTGACTGGATGGCACTGCCCTCCAGGCGATAGCCAAGCGATTGCTCGGAAAGTGGCACAATTGAGCGCAGACCGTGAGTGCGTCAAGCAATTCGGGCAAGCAGCAAAAGATAGGTATCAGCAGTATTTCGAGATTACTCAGGTCGGCTCAAAGATCGTTGAGCTTTACCAAACGCTTAGCTGATCTGACCGCTTGTTTTTGGCATTTCATCAGTGCCTACTCATTGTCGACGTGAGTGTGACCTTCTTCCTTTAATTGGGCTTCCAGCATCGACACCTTCTGAGCCAAAAGCAACAGTCGACGACGGTCGTGTGATCGATCAATGTCTGATAACAACAATTTAATCACCAGAATCAAAATCGCAGACATGAAAAGTAGCGAGGGTGGATAGCTGATGCCAACTGCTTTGGCACCCAAATCGACAAGCTCAGGGAAAAGAGCCAAAACCACAATCATCAATGCAATACCCAGCCACCAAACTGAGTGCATCACCACCAAACGATCTCGTCGGATTAATAGGAAGATCATCAGTGCCACGAAAAGGCCTAACCCGACTAAAAATCCGCTAATACTCATTGTTATTGATCCTTCTGTAGTAGGGCATCAGATGCATATTGACGCCGAGACACACTTAACAATGCAGAGTAGGTCAAATAATAGAGCACGGTCGACCACGATTTAAAGATCCGCGACTGGCCATGGGCTCGGGATTGCATTTCAACCGGCAATTCTTCGAGCTTCAGACGACTTTGGGACAATCTCAACAAAATGCCGATATCCTGATATTCAATCAGCGTACAGCTTGGATCAGCCACAACCGCCATCGCTTTTGCATCATAGACACGAAAGCCTGATGTCATGTCAGCTAAATCGAGGCCACTTAACCAACGAAGCACCCGCCATGCCAGCTGCCTGCGTCGATTACCCCGCTCAATGCATGATCCGATAACCACATTGGGCTGATCATCTTCTCTGTTCAACACACTGATGAGCCTTGGAATATCCTCGGGGCTGTGCTGACCATCGGCATCCATGGTGATCGCTACTTGATAGCCCTTTTCCAGCGCTGCACGCAGACCAGTCTGCATGGCAAACCATGCGCCTGCATGAAATGGCAAGCGCAACACCTGTGCACCTGCACGCGCAGCTTCTTCAGAGGTCGTATCAGTAGAATGGTCGTCAACGACGATCACCGCCAAGTGTTGTCTCTTTAGCTCAGTGACTAACTTCGCAATACTGAGTGACTCATTACGCGCGGGAATGACAACAACAGTTCGCTCACTGCATGCATTTTGCTTAGCTTTCAAGACCATTGCCTGAGATCACAGTCTAATTGACCAAGTCGATTGAGGACTGCGCATATTAGCACAACACCGATTTATCAGCTAAGTGGCCTGGGTGCTGTGCGCCTACAGTTGACACGGGCTATTGCGAATGCACCCGTGGGGTGATTTCTCCCAGCAGCGAAAAAGCCTCATTGAGTTGGTCATCGTGAATCAACCGCTCTAGCTCAGCCAAGTAAACCGTTAACTCAAGCTGCTGAACGGTCAACCCGCTCGACTGACCTAGCATCTGATCCAAATCGGCAATCCAGTCCTGGGCAGCCCCGTATGTTGTCAGATCATCTGGCTGCAACTCTGCGCCCAATAGGTCCAATTTAATGTGACTCCACTGGACACAGATCGGGATGCCCTCGAACGACATATGTAGCCCGGAAGCCCAACCCTTGTTGATGAGTATTTTCGGCACATCCTCAATAATTTGCCGGGCCACTGGCAAGCATTCTATAAAACTGCCGAGCGCATGCGCTCTTGGGGTGTCTCGTTCACAAGCCAAGCTCAATCGCTCGAATGAAATGTTGTCCAGCTTATCAAGCAACGTAGGATCACTGCGTGCAAACTTTGCCAGATCGCTGTGTGTCAAGTTATACGCCCACCAGCTTAGGCGGAGGGATCTCAGAGTGGCTTTTCGACCAGATAATCGCTCATCCGAGAGTTTCGGAACCTGTGTGATCAAAAACCCTCGACCGAGTGCCGTTCCATTACCTACCATCTTGGGAACATAACTCGGGTGATCCCGTCCAAGTGAGCGGTGTAAGAGAACCTCTCGGGACAACCGCTTATCTTGCGAGCGGCTATAAATAGCCAGACGGAGCAACTGATTGGGATTGCCTGGAGAGACTGAGTGATAAATCACCATAGCGTTTTGACTGTCATCTTGCCAATCCCATTTAAGGCTCTCCACAGGCAAGCCAGATTGTTGCCCAATTTCCCTGAACAGTGCCTCCCTATTTGACATTAATAGCTGTTGATCAAAAGTCGACTCAAGAGCAGTCTGATGACTAAAATAAACTTTGCTGGGATAGACGAGCGCCTCAATTTGGTTTTGTTTCTGCATCAGATAAACTGCATCCTGAATGCCCACGATTAAGCGCTGCAAAACTTGGCGAGTGAGGATGAAAAGAATCAATCCAATGATGAAATTCATCTCCGGATCAAGTAGTAGTAACCCAACCAGAACACCCAGTGCCACATAAACATTAACGGCAGACAGGGCGCGCATCACACGGACTCTGTTTTGGGAAAAATGCTCCCGTATTTGAATATACTCTGGGCCCCTGTGTCTATTCCAATAACGGGCCAAAAATAAAGACTCAATCACAATCACGATCATCAGCGCAATCACGAGTCGCCACTCAACGATAACGCCCGCAACCACCCCAACAGAGACTAAAATCAACGTCCCCCATGTTTGTACAATACGTTCAAAGACACTCTTGGAAAAGCTATCTTCAGAATCAAAAATCGCCGCTTTCTGGCCACGTTGCCGTATGGCTTCTCCACCTTTTTGGCTGAGACCTGTCACCAGTCGGTCAGACAGCACATGAGTGACAAGAAACACCAAAGCCCCTATCCCCAGATAGAGAATCATTGAGTCTCGGCTCATCTCTGGGACAATGGCAGCTAAGTAACGTGGAACCCGATCGCTGCCTAATAAAATGATAATTTTCAATGGCAGCATAAATGCCAAGATCATGGTCAACTGGCTGATAACCACCATTGGAACCGCAGCCACAAAATGAATCGGGGCACAGACAAGTACCTGACGAGTGATTCTCATCAAAAACTTCGCATAATTTTGGATCAGTGAATAGAAACTGTCTGTCATGAACCCGCCTATGATCTCGTCACTGTATTTTAAGTGTTTGTCACACTGGGAGTAAGAGAATCTCAGTTAGGCGTTGACTTGCATCGCTTCTGAGATGGGGAAAGGCCTGACTTTAGGCGCCTGGGGTAAGTACAAGTCATCAATCGAGTTAGCTTTTTTGTGCCATTCTCTAGCGCTCTGCAGATAGTCGAATCGGAGCCCTCTGAGCGAGGTCAGCACATGAGTCTCTTCTTGTGATGTCAAAGAGCTCGGATGGGCTCGCCCGAAGGCCAAGGGGGTGCTAGGTAACACTGTCGCCAGTGAGCGCCTGCCAAAACCCGCCATGATCCGCTCTACGTATTCCACATCACCGTTACATCTCACCTCATCCCAAAACCCTAGGCGCTCATAAACGCATCGGCGCACCATGAGAGAAGAGGTGTTTTTGTGAATCCAGGATGACCAATGTGATGGCCGCTCCCATCCACCAAACTGCAATTCATTACTCAGCCTGGCCCAAGATGAAAAACAGCCGAAAAGCGCTGGGTTTTCCATTAAAAACTCAACTTGTTTCTCTATTTTTTGAGGGTGAGACCAGTCATCAGCATCATGTGTGGTAATGAGATCACCCTGACATTGAGCGAGAGCGATATTTTTACTGGCAAATGGCCCTTTGACCGTGGCATTCCGACACAGTGCAATCCGAGCATCTTCTTTAATGAACTGCTCAACACGCTCAGCTGTTTGGTCAGATGAGGCATCGTCAATCACGATAATTTCTATATTCTGATAGCTTTGGGTCATCAAAGAATGGATCGCTAGCTGTATGGTCGACTGTGCGTTATGCGCAGGGATCAAGATGCTAACAAGTGGCCCTTGGCTCGCATCGGTATTGCAGTGAGACAGGCCATCAAAAGAGAGAGAAGCCAACTCAATGGGCGCCAAACCATACCTTGCCAACAACGCATTGATGGAGATGCTCCATGCCTCTGGAGATATCGCTGCATTTGCGCTTAGTAAACTGAGTTCGGGCACATCTACATGGCCAAAAATCTTAAATTCGTCAGCAGAGAGTTCTCCCAATTTCCAACAAGCTTGCAGCCAAAGAACAGCTGGCTGGTACCCAAAAGGTTTCTGATGCGAGACAGACAGCCCGTTGGCGTGAGCCAACAAACCACTGCCGTCTAATGCGCTCTTGACTTTTCCCCACTGACCCAAATAGGCATGCCGCCGAGCAAACAACCAACCCAGATAACCAATCTCATGACGGCTAACTTTTGATCTTACTTGCTCAAAGTCAGCAACATAGTTGGCAAAGAGATCATCATCGAACCATTGATCAATGTCTCTTTGGCTCATAAGGCGCCCTTCACTGATGCCGAACTGCACAAAATGCTGCCATGGGGTTAGGCGACTTCCCAGCACGTCATCATATTGAGCGCGATACCAATCCGCATCAAAAAAGTAACTTTCCTCGGAGGAGAAAAATGACTTAGTCTTGGCAATCATTGAATTGAAGAGATAGTTCATTTATTGACCCAATCACTGGTCATCAAAAACTGGATTGAGTGGGCGCAGGAACCTTCTTGGATAGATTCGCATCAACTGCCTCTGCCACGCCTTATTCCTCCAGTTTTGCCTGAGAAGCAGGTAGCGGTAAATACCTGGGGCATCATGGATTACGACATTTGAAACATTGGGTAACACAACTGACTGCAAGGGCGCATCATAGGTGTATAGCACTTCAACCACTTCGCTCATTGCCAATACCCCTGGCACGAAAGTGCCCCTACCTGCTACCACAATGCGCCCCTTCAGTAGAGATTTAATGTCCGCCCGGACATCACTAGATTGAACTTTATAAGGAATTTGCTTTGTCGTCAAATATCGCTGTAATGGCTGGATCACTGGGTTACTTGTATCCTCATACACGAGGTGAACGCAGGCCACACGAGCATGCTCGATGACCGTCTGGTAGTAAGCAAGTGGAGGCTGTGCATAGCCAGGATGCGGCCTATCTCCAAAGATATCGCCAGAGCGAATATGTATGACACACTCATTCTTCGGCAAGGGGGATTGAGGCAATAGATCCATGGAAGACTTAAACTTTTGAATGAAATGGTACCGACGGTTTCCCTGACCAAACCAAGCCTTGTGACGATAAGAATAGAAAAATGTCCCCTCTAAGACGATTTCGGTTTTGGGTGGCGTCATGATAAAAATCTGAATGGATGACCCAGATAACTTGATCTGAGGATGCTTCCCAAAAAGCTGAGATGTCTGCTCACTAGGAGAAATATAGACCTTATGGATTTTAAGCGTACTCGCTAACTCACAGGCTTGGGCGACCTGGAAAAGTGCATTCGAAAATCGACCAAGGCTTCTTATGTGCAACGCCGTCGGGCATCTCACCTCACTGGAACCATAGGCTGATGAGGGGCATCGGATAACACTGTAATTCAGGCTTTGTGTCGGGGGCTTGTCATGTTCCAAAATCCTGCCTTCTTTGTCGAAAGGCACTCCCCAGAGTTGGCAAAAGCGCATCGTCGCCCACCGATCATAAGCCTCTTGATTGCTCAATCTCACTCCAGCACTGAGCATCATCACTGGCACCGCAATATCTGGCGAGTCTAGCCTTAGCCGGATATAGGCTGCGCTCGCTGGCACTTCACAGTCCACACGTCCTCTGACGAGCTGATCAATGTGTAATGTGACGAGGGGTTTCCATACAGTTGCCTCATCGATTTCTCTTACAGACGAAAATTCAACGACAACACTGAAGCCCTCCGCCTGTCTGCTCTTTGACAGGAACGGATATAGAAAATAAGTACGGCCTTCATAGCCATTTGAAGACGGCAGCGCCGCCAGCCACTCACCTTTCGTGTCCAGACAAACTGGAAAAAGCCTCTGATCAGAGGATAATTCAACCAATCCTGATACTAGGGCCGTCCTCATCAATCCAATGGAACATCAACCACAGCATCCATCAGGACTTGACCAGTTTCTGTCACCTGAGCGATGAGATGGTCGCCCGCACTAAAAGTCATTGGTATACTGAATCCAATATGCCCCCTGCTGGGTGGATTCAAATTTTTGAAATAATCGATAGGGTCAGTGGGTGATAACTCAGCGACCAACTCTCCATTTTGCAGAACCTCAATTGTTATGCTGGAGGGCTGGCGACAACAATGTGGCGACCAGTAGGCCCATCCTCGCAATTGGCTATCTATTATTTCTGCTGTGCCGTGCGCGATGGGCTTTCTTTTAGCCATAAGAGACATACGCTGATCAAATACTTCACATGCTCTGTTGTACAGCAACATATCAAGGCCATTAGCTTCATGGAAACTATCCACCTCCTCTTTACTCAGCTTACTAATGGTCGGGCTAAATAGAGGCGCACGGTTTATTTTTTGGCCCTTCACCTTTAAACCCGTCATGTACTCAAGAAGCGAAAGACTTTCTTTATAGCGCTCAGTCAAGCCAAAAAAACCAAAACCTTCTATTGGCATTCCTCGTAAGTGTTTGGATTGAGGATTTGTTCTCTGTAGTGAATAGAAAGAGAAGCTGCCAACAGACTGGCCATGTCTGTCTTTGTGCTGATACTCCGAAAAAGATCGGTGCAATGGATGCCTCAAAAAGACAAGCGTATTCTGCCAGCCAATAGCAGCAGAGTAGCGGTTTGCGGGCACATGGCCGGCAATGAACTGACGACCCTCGTCCGAAAGATGCTGGCAACAATCCTTTACTGATTTGATATTGCCCTCTAAAAAGTGACGAACGTGGCTTGATGTCAAAGGGGAATCCAGCCCATAGTCATAGGCCACAGCCTCTAAACCAAAGCTTAGCTCGATACCTTTCCTAAAACTTGTGCCCGCAGTCTTAGGGATATGAATGAAGGCCCACATTATTGTTCTTCCTTGTCACTCGACTTCATTCGAGCCATGCGCAAGCCTTGGTGGCTCACCAAATGCCCAATAATGCGTTCATAAGCATGGGCCGTTGTGCCATCAGTCGCGCCGTCCTCTCGCTCAAAGTCAGCATAGGATAGATTGATTGATTTCATCACATCGATTAATTCAGGCTTGACCCAAAACATAGACCCTGCAGGAAACTCGAGAACATGGTCATCCAGCTCAATACCAATTCGTTGGACCAACGCTTTGGCCCGTGCTTTGTTTGATCCCCACCACCGATCCCCTCTGTGAAATTGGTCTGATGGCGCTAACAGTCCACTGTTTCGATCATTAATGAATTCTGCCAATTGCTTTTGAAGGTCATCGCTTGGCAAAAGACCACGCAAAATGTCCTCTCGCCACTGGTCACCATGTTCGAGGTGAGGAGACATTTTGGTGTGAATTTTTAACACAGCAGAGTACCCCGACAAAATTTCAGAGTTGAGTACGTGCACCCATGGAAAAATATCTCGTCCG
Source organism: Wenzhouxiangellaceae bacterium (assembly GCA_023258355.1). GTDB lineage: Bacteria > Pseudomonadota > Gammaproteobacteria > Xanthomonadales > Wenzhouxiangellaceae > Wenzhouxiangella. Next base: position 12,040 of record JALQZL010000010.1, read on the forward strand.
TGATTTGGCATCAAGACAATTTGAGCATTTGGTAGCTCGTTGGCTAGGCTGCTGTATAGCTGATGAGACTGCTGCCCTTGATCAGTGATCGTAATCACCCAATCAACCTCAATTCCACTGTCTGATACTGCTTCAAAGAGCTCTCGCCATAGCTTTGGATAATAAACATGTGCCACCACAGCAAATGGTGCCTGTCGTTGCATTGGCCTTATGTCAGGCACCTGCACTTGCGGCTCGAGTGGTGATGGATCAAGGCTGGGTCGCTCAGGTTGATGCCCCTGCTGAATATAGCGAAAAAAAGGCCGCTGACTGAGAGCATGTGACGAATCGCTGTGAAAAATATCTGGATTTAAACGGAAATAGGCTCTGGGTGAGAAGTTGGGGTTTGGAAATAAACCTGCTGCCTCACCCCAGCGAATAAAATGCCGCTCAGGAAATCTCAAATACAGAGACATCAATTGAGGATTTTTTCTCCGATAAAAGTCACGGTCAAATAAGCCAGACTTTTTGACTTCTCTTAAATAAGTCGCATCATCACCCGTCATTCTCAGTGGGCAGATATGAGTTTTTATAAAATGTGCCCAATACGCTATGGTTTTGTGAAGACGACGAATCATTTTTCAAACACCGTCCGTTCGCCCCGCACGATAAACCTCGAAAAATATCGGAAATAAATGGGCGCAAAAAACGCTTGTCTTTCAATGATATTAATAAAGCTTAGCCGAGTGGCTGGCCTTGTCTGGCGGGCTTTAATAACATCTCCCATTCTGTTGAAAAAGCGCCATAGTGCCGCCGCTTGAACCCGGGCCAATCGCCAGCGACCAAGGATGACAGGGACCGTGAGGAGCATCAGTGTTTTTACGAAAATCCATGGAAGGTTGAACAAAATAACCGAGATCGGCATAAGCTTGAAGTAAGTGAAATAGATATTCACTTGAAGATTGACAGCGTAATCAATGTCTCGAATTTTGTCGATGGAGGCGCTCATCTTGTGACTGAGAGAGGCTGTGGGGCAATACTTGACACGATAGCCAGCCAAGATAGCCCTCAACCCCAGCTCGGCATCTTCATAGCCTGTTGAAAAGAACTCATCAAAAACACCGATCTCCTCTAGCATCTGGGTGCTGAGAAGACAACCACCACCACAGAATCCCTCGACTTCTTTGACCTCGTTATAAGCGACTTGTGGATCTCCCGCTCCCCGAGGAAGCACTTCACCCGTATTCAAAAATAGATGACCCGCATTATCGAGCCTATCAGGTGCCGCTTCTCTTCGCATACATGAGGTCACGGCATCGGCTCCTTCCTTGGCTACTGCCAGCATTTCAACCAGCCACTTTGGATCGACAAAGGCATCGTTGTTCAATAGAGCAATATGGCTAGGCGGCTCCTCAGAGTTCAAGATATCTTTGATTGCTTTGTTCATGCCACGAGCAAAACCGAGATTGTCATTATTTTTCTGGACAGTGACTTGCTTGACGTGTTGAAAACGCTCACTCAACACCTCAAAATCAGGACCAGATGAGCCATTGTCCACCACCATAATGTGGAAAGTGACATCTTCCAGGCTCAACGCATGCTCAACACACCGGATTGTGTCTTCAAGGCCATTCCAATTCAGGATTACAATGGGAACAGTGGTGTGATTTACATCGACCCGAGGGGCCATGGCTGGGCTTCCAACAAAATTAATGGCAGATTATAGCCCACTCAACGGAGGTTCTCATTCACCAAAACGCTGTCCCAACATCTTGTAGGCTATCGGCGCAGCGAGTCAGGAAAGCGTTGGGATTTGGACCTAAGGGCAGCAATCATCTCATAGTCTGATTGGTAGAGCTGCCTGGCGAGAGCGATGGCTTCCCCACTATGCAGAAGAGCGGATTGTGGCCAACGACGGGTATCTTCTTTAGTCAACGGAATAGTCCAGGCTTCTGAAGTGCTCTCTACTCTCTGTAAGGGTGTGGCATACCGGTGTTGATCTGAATGAATGGCTTTTACCACCATGGGGTCTGCAAAAGCGCAGGGTCTGCCCGTGAGATTATCTATAAAACTCAGGCAGCCTGCGAGGTCAAACTCATCAATATGAATAAGAAACACCGCTTTCCAGTTTTGTTTATCCCACCGACATGATTGCAATTGATGATGAGGATTGGTGTTGGTCAAATCCACTTGACTGAGATAGGTTAAGAATGTTTTTAACGAAAAACCTTCCTGGTGACAAATGGGCTGCGCCAACACCTCACTCATATCTCGATCGGCATAGCCAGTGCCAAGCGCATGTCGATAGGATGAAAAACATCGCTTGACGGGATCTCGAACCACTTTGATATATTGCCAACGCTTTGGACCGCTGAGGTACAGAGAAGACTGAGCAGCCACACGGTTATTTGATCGATACAGAACGGCCCTCCGATAGTTGTGTAACCATGGAAACTGGTCTCTTGCCTCCTGCAAAAGGCCGAGGCTTTGTAGATGCCACATGAGCACTTGTGTGCAAGCGGACTTCGGTGACCAAGATATTAAGGCCTGAATCTCTTGATCCAAAAATACGGACCCTCGCTGTTTGAAGGCCTCCCCTAATTGATGAGTCCGTATTGGATGGGTGATGAGATACCTAGACTTGAGGCCTTGCCTTAGTCGGGACATGACTTGCAGTGCCTCACAGAAATCAGTAGCGCTTATTTGCGTCTATGAATGTGCTGAGCCAGCTGTGTTATGCCGTAGATAGCCCAAACAAAGACCACGCCCCACCACAGGATAAAAAACCAGTCATTTTTATTGGTGCCGTTCCACTCCAGCCATTCGAACACGTGCGCTTCGACAAACAGATCAAAAGAGAACAAGGCAAAAAAGCCAAAAACCCACACCATTAGGAGCGATGGCAAAGAACGGTTAGCAAGACTCAATAGAGGTAATTTAAGCATCTAATCACTCACTCTGTGTTTTTTCTTTTTCAGGGAAAAAGACCCCAGCAATCAAAAGACCGATGCCGATAGCACCCACCAGAAGGCCCACCCCTTCTAATATCTGACCAATGGCCACTCGGCCAAAAAGAAAGAGCCCGATACCTACGAAAAGTGTAATGACGCCATCGCGTTTGTAATCTCTGGGGGCTTTTTTATCCATTGCAGCGACCAATGCCCCCAAATCATTCGGGTTTTGGATGTTCTTGGAAACCTCAGCCAAGGCATCATATTTCTGCCTTGTCTCTTTCTGATTAAAATAGAAAACAATGAAAACAATAATGATTGGTACGCTAATGGCAAAATACGCGACACCAGTTCTCAGAATCTCATCCATTCAACTTCCCTCCGTCATCACCCCCAATACGCAATCTCCATAAGGCCATTTTAGTATGAATCACTCCGTGACGTCACTTTCATCGAGTAATCCTTTGTCTTGTAAAGTGCTGACTAGCGAGTTGATACGCATCCACGCCATGATGCCAAAAGCTGCGCCACAAAGACCAAAAACAAACCCGACAACTCCCAGTGCTTCCATGTGATGACTCCTCAATTTCCATGACTATCACGACTATACAGCGGAACCCCGATAGGCACTCTGATCAGACGCTGATCTACTTTGGCGGTTTATTTCAGCTCAGGGCCGCCGCTATCGCCACGCCGACCGCTATCCAGATCGGATCTTTGGTTGCGACGAAAAATACCACCCCCACGGCGGTGCCTAAAACAATCCAATTTTCTGATTTCTTCAAAGTATCGGCTCATTCGGGTTTCTTACCGGACCCATCCAGCGATAACACCGAAACTGTCGCTAGCACCGTGAGCAGCAATACAGCAAATGACTTCTCATCAACAATGGCCACGGCAAGAATTGCTGCCGCCCACATGATTGACTGCTTGATTCTACTATTCAAGGGGATTCTCCTATGGTCCTGTTATCTAATCATCACTGGTTTTTTCATGTGCCGAGCATGATGTCGGATCGTTTACATCATTGCCCTCTCATTCAAGAAGCAAAGAAATAAAAAGATCAGCGCTTTTTTGCTTTGTTACTCTACCGTTACTGATTTCGCCAAATTTCTCGGACGGTCTATGTCTGTGCCTTTGTGAAGCGCCACATAATAGGCAAGCAATTGCAACGGGATACTGGCCACAATAGGTGACAAATCTCCTTCCATCCCCTCTACTTGAATGCTGTGTTTGGCATCCGTTTCATCCAAACTCACACTCTTCGAGACGAAATTAATGAGCTCTCCACCCCTTGCAGATACTTCTTGGAGATTCGATTTGAGTTTCTCCAGAAGATGATCATCAGGTGCCACTGTAATCACAGGCATTTGTTCATCCACCAAAGCCAGAGGGCCATGCTTGAGCTCTCCGGCTGGGTAAGCTTCAGCATGAATATAACTAATCTCTTTGAGTTTTAACGCGCCTTCCATCGCCACAGGGTAATGCAAGCCACGCCCCAAGAATAGACAATGGGGTTTATCCACTAAATCGAAGGCGAGCTTTTCAATCATGCTTGATTGTTCGCCAGCCAGAGCGACCTGATCGGGTAATGCATGAAGGCCTTGGACAACATTCAGCTCTTGTGCTTTATTTAGGTGTCCCCGAGCCTTAGACATCACCTGCGCCAACCAAAATAAAACGACCAATTGGGTCGTGAACGCTTTTGTGGAAGCGACACCGACTTCAATGCCGGCATGCGTTAGTAGCCGAATATCAGCCTCACGAACCAAAGTGGCCCCAGGCATATTACAAAGCCCAATGGTGGTGACGTACTCTTTTTCCTTCGCATAACGCAGGGCAGCGAGCGTGTCTGCTGTTTCACCTGATTGGGAGATACACAAAAACGCACAATTTTCTGGAACACATGGGTCTCGGTAGCGGTACTCACTGGCCACCTCAACAGAGACTGCGATATTAGCTTTCGATTCAAACCAGTATTTCGCTACCAAGCCTGCATGGAAACTGGTACCACAGGCAACAATGTGAAGCTGCTCAATATCTTTGAGCATCGATAAGCCATCGACACCAAGCGCTTCATCCAGAAGGCGGCTCTGGCCGACTTTGTCACTCAGCGTGTCTTTGATTGCGCGCGGTTGCTCAAAGATCTCTTTAAGCATGAAATGTCGGTACGAGCCCTTGTCTGCGGCTTGATCGCCATGCTGAAACCGCTCCACTTCCCTGACCTGTTGCTTTCCTTTAAGATCGGTGATGGTGCATTCATCTGGTGTCAGCACGACCACATCACCATTCTCCAAATATCGCATCTGATCAGTCACTTGGAGGAGAGCAAGCGGGTCGGAGGCCAGATAACCCTCTCCAGAGCTTACCCCCACAACCAAAGGCGAGCCCATCCGAGCGCCAAACAAATGATCCGCCATATCGGCAAAAATAACAGCGATTGCATAGGCACCCTCCAATTCCCCGAGGGCCTTTTGAATAACTGTCAGTCGATCCTCGGCACTGGGTGACTGAGTAAGATGAAAGTGGATGAGATGAGCAATGACTTCTGTGTCTGTCTCAGAGACAAAGACATAGCCATGCGTCATTAGTTTTTCTCTGAGCACCGAATGATTTTCAATGATGCCGTTATGAACTAGGGCCAAGGATTCGCTTGAGCCATGCGGATGAGCATTTATCTCGGTTGGTTTCCCGTGAGTGGCCCAGCGTGTGTGACCGATGCCGCAGTGCCCAGAAAGCTTCGCTTCAGTCACAGCATGCTCTAGCACGCTGACCTGCCCCACCGTTTTCTTGTGATTCAGACCGGATTCGCTTGCCACAGCTACTCCAGCTGAGTCATACCCCCGATACTCCAAACGATGAAGACCCTCGATTAAGATAGGAACGACATCTCTGTTCGCCGTTGCACCAATAATGCCGCACATAAACCCCTCCCAGCTTCAATTTAAATGGCTGCAACTCAGTATTCTAGATGGAATTGGTAAAACATATTGGGCTAATTTCATAAAACTAAGACATCTGCTCTAGGCAGGCCAACAATGACGGCAAATCAGCACTGTAGCTGGCCTCAATGGGATCGGCTTGATATGCCTTCGGTGATGCCGGGCATGCCAAGTGATAGATTGTGTCAACCTCGAAGTCTAAAGGCGCTTCCACTGATTGTTCATGGAAGGAGAAATTAGGATGCTGCTTAAATGCCTCTATGTTGTCTTCAAAACCAGTACTTAGATTATCCACACAGCAAACGATGTGATTAGATTTCAGCAACGCATGACATAGATGACGACCTAAAAACCCGCACCACCTGTAACCAAAACACGCTGCACATTTGTCACTGCCACATCCATCTCCACATTGCTCAAACCCTAGTCGCTCACCTCATTTCACCAAACTCACTCCGCCAACTCTCGAGCAAGCTGAGCTCGGCCTATCTTGGCATTGTGACGAATGTCAACAGGGAGCTTTTTGCGAAACTGGACTTTTGAGATCTGGGCAGTCCATGGACGCAATTTCAAGGTTTCTTGCACTTCTTGCAGCACCACGTCTTGGTCAGCATGGCTATCGAGCTCAATCACAATGACAGGTTCTTGTAATTCATTTGACAAATCATCTTTTCTTGGCAAACCAATCAGGGCACTGCGGTAAACCCCGGGGATTGCGTTGACGATCCCCTCAACACATTCGGTATAGAGCACACATGAATCAGTGATGACTCGCTCATTTTTTCGACCACAGAACCAAAGTCGTCCGTCCTCGTCCAACCAGCCAACGTCGCCCATGCGATGCCAAATGCCATTTGAACCGTCCGTCATTTTGGCCAGCGCTGTTTGCTGAGGCCTTGACCAGTATTTCTCCGTCACACTGGGACCATGAACACAAATTTCGCCAATGGCCTCAATGGGTAACTGCCGCGCATGCTCGAATTTCTCAATAACCGCATCAGTGATTTCTATGATTTTGACCTCATTGGCAGATAAGCATTTGCCCACACAGATCCCTAAGCCGTTTCGGTGACGCGCTGAAAGGCCTGAGAGAATTTGTCGACCAGAGACTGTCGCAACAGGCAGTGCCTCCGTCGCACCATAGGGAGTATGGATATCGGCACTTGTCGACAATGCGCGATGCATTCTCTCCACCACTTGCGGTGAGACGGGTGCACCGGCCGAAAGAACACGCCTCAGACTAGGCAACTTGATCTCATTTTGTTGAGTGTATCGAGTTAACGTGTTCATCAAAGCAGGCGAGCCAAAAAGGTTGGTCACCCCATAATGCTGTATCAATCCAACGAGCATTTCTGGATCAACTTGAGCTGGCTTTGTGAAATCCATCTGTGGAATCACTGTGGTCATCCCAAGTGCTGGGTCAAATAAAGCAAAGGGTGGAAAGGTTGGACAATCCACCTCACCTGATTCGATGGAATAAGTGTCTCTGATCAGCTCGACTTGCGCCTGAAAGTGCCCATGACGATAGACCACCCCTTTGGGGATTCCTGTCGACCCCGATGTAAAAAGAATCGCCGCTGGGTCATAGGCATCGACAGTGGGTAATGCTGCCGTATCCTTGTGGACACGGCCAAGCGCCATCAGCCCGCGATCGGTTGCTTGGCCCCATCGGGCACCAACGGTAATTGTTTGCTCCACCGTCGTTTTTCCCCACCCAAAAAACCGTCTTGCCCACTGTGCTTTCGCAATACCCATAAAGATTTGCGGCGCTGCCTCACCGAGGCATTTCTTCAGTGGCTTTAGGCCAATGCCAGGATCAATCAAAATGGGGACACAGCCTGCTCGCATTAAGGCAAAGAAAGCAATAAAAAACATGGGTGATGGTGGCACCATCAGGGCGACTCGTGTGCCTTTAGGAATGCTCTTGACGACCAAGCCGCGGGCGAGCGCCTCCACTTGCTCATTTAATTCTGCATAGGTCAGGCGCTCATCTTGCCACCCTGAAGCGGTTTTTTTCTTTGGGATGATCAGGGCAACCGCATTCGGCCGTGTACAGGCTTGTTGACTCAGGGCGTTTGAAATGTTGCTCACCGTCACTGCTCCCTATGCCAATCACTCAGCCTATCTCAGGTATCCATTATCAAGCGGTCCAGCCACGCTACCGCAGAATGTCAGCCCCTTTCAAGAAGCGAATGAGCTCATCAACACACGCTTCAATCGATAATTTTTCGGTATCTAAAACCAACTCTGGCGCACTCGGCGGCTCATAAGGGGAGTCAATGCCAGTGAAATGCTTGATCTCACCAGAGCGTGCTTTCTTATATAAACCTTTGGGGTCTCTTGACTCACAGGTTTCAAGACTTGCCTTCACATAAATTTCGATGAATTCACCTTCATCCATTAATGCCCGGACCATGTCTCGGTCTGTTCTAAATGGTGAGATAAAGGCAGATAAAACCACGAGGCCACTGTCAGCCATGAGTTTGGCGACTTCACCAATACGGCGAATATTCTCCACTCGGTCTTCATCACTAAAGCCTAAATCTCGATTCAATCCATGACGGACGTTATCTCCATCGAGCAAGTATGAATGATGCCCACGTTGGTACAGTGCCAACTCAAGCGCATTAGCGACTGATGATTTACCTGCACCAGAAAGTCCCGTGAACCATAAAATTGCGGGCCGTTGTGACTTTTGCTCAGCACGTTTCACTTTAGAAATGCGATGTTCATGCCACACCACGTTGGTCGCTTGATCACCCAAAATGCCAGTTATGGGCGCACTGATCATGCCGGCGCCGACGGTCAAATTTGACACGCGGTCAATGATTACGAAAGACCCGAGCGCAGGGACTGCTTCATAGCGCTCGAAAACGATTGGCCGTGCCAAACGCCAGCGGGCTCTGCCAATGTCATTGAGCGCTAGTGTTTCGCTGGGCTGGGTGTCTAATGTATTGATGTCATATTGAAAAGCCAGTGACTCCACGCTCGCACCGACTGTTTGACTGGCTAGCTTAATGTCATACTGGCGGCCTGTAATCAGCCGTTGATCACTCATCCACACCACATCTGCCTCAAAGGCATCCAGCGTGTGAGGCGATTGTCCCTGCCCAGTGCGAACCATCACATCACCACGGCTAATATCAATCTCTGTCGCCAAAGTCACCGTGACCGCTTCACCGGTCACCGCAGTGTCTGCCTCTCCGGACTGAGTGATCAGCCCAGTGACCTCACTCTCTCGCATTGAGGGCAAAATTTGTATCTGATCTCCAACGCTCAGCGTCCCCGATGCAACGGTTCCAGAAAACCCCCGAAAGTCGGAGCTCAAACGGTTGACATATTGAATGGGAAGACGGAATCCATGGTCATTCTCACCTGCCTGCACGGGGTGTCCCATGGAACCAGGCGTGGCGCCCTCCAGAGCGTCCATCAATGTGGGGCCTGTAAACCATGGCATGTGTGATGAGGCATGAAGAATGCCATCCCCCTCGAGTGCAGACACGGGTAGCACCGAAATACTTTGGAAGCCCAGTCCTTTTGCAAACTCTTGGTAAGCAGCCTCGATATCAAGAAAAACTGTCTGGTCATACTTGACCAGATCCATCTTATTGACAGCGACAACCACTTGTCGAATACCGAGTAAAGAGGCAATAAAACTATGGCGCTGCGTTTGCGCTTGAACGCCTTTTCGCGCATCGATCAGAATAATGGCCAGGTCTGCTGTGGATGCACCTGTCGCCATGTTTCTTGTGTATTGCTCATGGCCTGGGGTATCGGCAATGATGTATTTCCGTGTGGGTGTGGAGAAAAACCGGTAGGCCACGTCAATCGTGATGCCCTGCTCTCTCTCCGATTGAAGCCCATCCACAAGCAAGGCCAGATCAGCCTGATCACCCGTCGTGCCCCATTTTTTTGAGTCACGCTGAACACTCGCCAATTGGTCCTCAAAAATTTGCTTCGAGTCAAACAATAAGCGACCAATCAGTGTGGACTTGCCATCATCCACCGACCCACACGTAATAAGCCTTAACAGGTCTTTGTTCGCATGCGCTGTCAGTATTGATTCAATATCAGTATTCATCACGGCATTGGTCATGATCTATTCTAAAAACCTTTTTTATTCACGCTGAAACGGCTCTGCTATAACCAAGGCCAACCTGCTGGGACAGGGATAGTGCCTCCGAGCGCACCCACTAGCGCTGCCAACAGCGCCAAGATCACACCCAAAATCCCAGCCACGATGGCCACAGCCAACGCTCCGCCCACAGCGATGGTGACCAAAATAATACCCAGTGCAACCAAAACAAAAGGCAAGAAAAACAAAAGACCTAAAAGCAGCAAGATCACTTTGCCGATGCCGCTAAGTTTCAGGCCACTGGATTTTGTTTGTTCCATTTGATGAGGCTCGTTCATTGTCTAAAAATATCCTTGTCGCTTCTTCTCTTCCATTGACGCACCGGCATCTTTATCAATGGCACGACCCTGTCGCTCTGACTGAGTGGCCTGAATGGTCTCTTCAATGACCTCCAGTAGCGTTGTCGCTGTGGACTCCATCGCGCCGGTGAGTGGATAGCATCCTAAGGTCCGAAAACGCACTGAACGCATTTCGGGCACTTGCCCGGGTTCCAGCGGCATTCGGTCATCATCGACGACGATCAATTGTCCATCGTATTCGACGACGGGGCGCTCGGCGGCGAAGTAAAGCGGCACCATGGGTATATCCTCAGCATAGGTGTATTGCCAGATATCAAGTTCAGTCCAATTGCTGATGGGAAAAACGCGAATGGACTCTCCCTTATGCACTCGACCGTTATAGAGATCCCAAAGTTCAGGACGTTGATTTTTAGGGTCCCATTGATGTTGTTTATCCCTGAAAGAGAAAACCCGCTCTTTAGCGCGTGAGCGCTCCTCATCGCGTCTGGCACCACCGAAGGCTGCATCGAATCCGTAGTGAGTCAGCGCCTGTTTCAGTGCCTGTGTTTTCATCACATCTGTGTGCACCCGTGATCCATGGGTGAACATATTGATCCCCTGATCAAGCCCTTCTTGGTTTGTATGGACGATCAACTCCATGCCTGCTTCTCGGGCCATCCGGTCTCTAAAGGTATACATGTCACGGAACTTCCAAGTGGTATCAATATGCATCAACGGAAAAGGCGGTGGGGCTGGATAAAATGCTTTCTTTGCCAAATGCAGCATGACACCGGAATCTTTACCAATGGAATACAGCATCACTGGACGTTCAAATTCAGCAGCAACCTCACGAATAATGTGAATTGCTTCTGCTTCCAGCATGGCCAAATGACTATTCATGATGCTCTCTATCTTCTCTCTATTGCCGTATTTGCTGATACATCACCGAAAAAACCCGCCAGGCAAGACCACTCGCCGAAACTGTTTTCTCGAATTCCCCCTTGGATGACCGGACGTGCCCGCCCAGCCTCAAGGTTGTTCTAAGAAAGCCTTGATGGCGGGTACTAACACCGCTTTTTCGTCCTCCAAGACATAGTGCCCACCCTGTGGGAAGCGATGAACCCGTGCCTTAGGAAAAATATTATCCCATATTGCCAAAACCTTAGGCGTAAACACAAAATCGCGCATGCCCCAACCGATAAAAATGGGCTTATCTCTCAAGTGCTCAAGCTGCTGCTCGGTTTTAGCCAGCACCTCCCATGAGGGGTCATCTGCCGTCAAAGGGATATCTTTGACAAATTGCCATGTTGCCAGACGCTGCTTTGGTTTGCCTCGGTAGGGTGCGATCCAGGCGGCACGAGTCGAAGAACTCACTGGCTTTTTAGCAGCGACCCAGGCTGCAATACGCGCGAAGGCATTGCCATGCACAATCAGCCAGCCACCGACTCGGGAGCGAGCCAATCTCAGCAACCACGGCAAACCCTCATCTTTGGGAATGTTAAATGCCCAAGTGTTCAAGATAACGATCCGGCGAATACGCTCAGGGTGCCTAGCGGCCCAAGACAAACCAATGGCACCACCCCAGTCATGCACCACCAAATCAATGGCTTGGTGCGTAGGGTCTTGTTCTTCTAACCTTGCCGATAACCAATGATCAAAATCATCAAGGCGCTGCTGCAAGGTATAGGTTTTGTTTGGATCTGCCCATCGATCTGAAAGCCCCATGCCGATATGGTCTGGGATCAAAACACGGAAGGTAGCCTCTTTTTCACCCGCTGAGCTGAGCGCATCGGCCAGATGGCGATAATAGAAAGACCATGTGGGGTTGCCATGCACCATCACCACGGGCTGGCCATGGCCAATATCCCGATAGGCCATCTCGTCACCCGATGGCAATCGGTGTCGAGAATAATGACTTTGGTAGTCGAGACTCACAGCGTCGTTAGCTGACTGGCAGGCTACCCGCCTACCAAACCACTTCAGCCATGGCGCAGTTCAACCCTGAGCCGATGCCCATCAGCGCGAGCTTATCTCCCCGACTCACTCGACCCTGGTCCACGATGTTGGCTAGTACAGTTGGAATAGAGGCAGGGCCAATATTGCCCAAATGAGGGAATATGCGATGGACCTTCTCCCCATCGACACCAAAGGCTTTGATGACACTGTCGGTGTGTACTTTGGACACTTGGTGGACCACAACATGGTCTAGTTCATGCATCACCCAACCCAACACAGTCCTCGCTGCATTGTAGGTGCCCTCAGCCAACTTCAAGCCCTCAATCAGCAAGGTCTTGGTATCAGTCCACATCTGATGGTTCCAACCGCGGCACAGCATATTAAATTGGGTCGCCGCCCGTGCCACACCGCCTCGGTAAGCGTGGCCCTCAGGCGCCAAATCAGCGCGAGACAGCACCATGGCCGCCGCTGCTGAGCCCAAAGTTAGGCTGGCAAATTCTGCTTTGAATTGCTTCTTGGTGACATCACTTTGTGCCAAGCGTTGAATG
>JALQZL010000110.1 GCA_023258355.1 Wenzhouxiangellaceae bacterium
GAGGATACTTATCGAATCACCATGGCGGTGGCTGGCTTTAGTGAGGACCAGCTGGAGATTTCCACAGAGCGAAATACACTGTCAGTGACTGGCCACCAGGCACAAACGGACGAAGCAGAAACACCCCAGTTTTTACATCGGGGTATTGCGAGCCGTTCTTTTGAGCGCCGCTTCCAGCTGGCTGATCATGTCGAAGTATCACACGCAGAGCTGGTCAATGGCCTATTGCATATTGACCTCAAGCGTGAGCTTCCTGACCAGATGAAGCCAAGACAAATCCCAATTAACAGCCGCCGTTTGGTGGCGGGTGACTCTCAGGAGAAGGCAGCCTAGATCTGGTTGGTTTCTCGGAAGATGTCAGAAAGGGGATGCTAATTGCATCCCCTTTTTGTGTAGGATAGACACATGGAAAACACTGCCCCCCTGACAGGTTACAAGCACTGGATCTATCCGATCTATCAGTGGGTGATTTATATCCCACTCTGTGTTCTCACCACTGTGATTGGTGCAACGATTGCAGTACCAGTTGGGTGGTTTGTGTCGCCCAAATTAGCCAATCTTCATATCGCTGTTGTCTGGGCAAAAATCCTCACACGCTTGGCAGGTGTTCGGGTGCATGTGAGCGGTCAAGAAAATATGAATCCCCACCAGTCTTACATCTTGGTGGCGAATCATCAAAGTGCTTTCGACATCCCTGTCATCTACGGCTATAGCAAACTCGACCTGAGATGGGTGATGAAAGCTGAAATTAAATGGATTCCATTCGTTGCGGCGGGGTGCCGTGCTATCGGCCACGTCTTCGTTGAGCGAGGCAATACACAGCAGGCAACCAATGCGATTAACCGAGCAGTTGGAAGGCTAGAAGAAGGCACGGGAGTGCTTTTCTTTCCAGAGGGCACCCGCAGCATGAATGGCACACTATTGCCTTTTAAAAAGGGTGCCTTTAGGCTGGCCATCGATCAACAGATGCCAATCTTGCCAGTCACTGTTCGGGGTACTCGGGACATTCTAGCGCCTAAGTCAGTATCCATCCTTCCAGGGGAGGTAGAGCTTATTTTTCATAAGCCTATTTCAACGGAGGGATTCGGGCCCGAGGATGCGCCAAGGCTTGCTCTCAGGGCCCGTGAAGCGATTGAGTCAGCGCTCTCTACTGAGCCTACAGCGTAGTGGATCAGCCTGATCCCAAGTATGTGGCATCCTCTAGAGCGAGTGCCAACTTTAGATTGTCGCTCAAAATCGCCACCGTGGTCTCATTGGCGATCACCTTACTCTCGCTGGTGGGCCTGCTTTTTCCTGCTATTTTAGAATTCGCCCTCCGCCCTAGGCAGTTTCCTGGGCTATGGGGTATTGTCTCAGCGCCGTGGCTGCATGCCTCTCCCAGCCATCTGATCTCTAATATAGTGCCACTTTGGATCGGTCTAGTGCTCCTGCTCTATCTCTATCCGAGTAACTCATTGAGAGCAATTCTCTGGATCTACTTGGGGAGTGGTCTGTTCGCTTGGTTGGTAGGTCGCGATGCGGTGCATCTGGGTGCCAGTGGGCTTGTTTACGGCATCATGGGCTTTTTGGTTGTCTCCGGCTTCATTCGTCAAGACTTGCGAGCCTTGTCTGTTGCTCTTGCGATGGTGTTTGTTTATGGCTACATCTTCTGGGGTGTCTTGCCTTTGGCAGACGCAGTCAGTTGGGAAATGCATTTGGGTGGCTTGCTCTGCGGTGCTTCAGCGGCCTATCTGGGGAGGTTTGTAGACCGTCCCCCAATGACACGCTATGACTGGGAGCACGATGAGTGAGGTCTATCAGTTTATGGAGTCGTTTAAAAAGGGATCGGCTGAATATTTTTGCCAGAGGCCTGGTTGATGTGTTGGATGCTTAGGTCGTCCGTTGCACCCTTCATTCAGTAAGAGACGAAAATCACGTCGAGACACGCTCACGCTACCCAACGCCTTTAGATGGGGTGTGGGCATCTGGGCATCCAATAGTGTGAATTGCCATTGGTCTAGTGCAGTAATCAGTGCAATAAGGGCGACTTTGGAGGCATCGGTTTTTAGGTGGAATTTAGACTCGGCAAAGAAGCACCCGCCCAAGGCCACTCCGTACAATCCGCCGACAAGCTCATCAGCCCACCAGACCTCAACGCTGTGACCATAACCAAGCGCGTGCAACTCATTGTAGGCCTTGATCATAGCGGGTGTTATCCAGGTCTCGGGGCGTTGAGGAGAAGGCTTGCCACATTCATTCATCACCCGTGCAAATGCTGCATCAAACGTAATTGACCAAGGTTTTTTCATGGTACGTCTCATGCGTTTCGAGCATTGAAAGCGGGCAGGGATAAAAATTTCTCTGGGATCAGGTGACCACCAAAGAATAGGTGATCCTGGGCTGTACCAAGGAAAGATCCCTTGGCGATAAGCATGGAGAAGGCGCTTAGGTGAAAGATCACCACCAAAGGCAAGCAAGCCATCGGGATGAGTGCATTGGTCTGGATCTGGGAAGCCGCCTGATGCTTGTCCTAGGCCATCAAGGCAAAATGGCTCAGTCATGATGCCCATCGAGATAGGGTGTTCGATGAAGAAGCTCATCACCATGGCGTTCGAGGGCCTGGGCTTCCTGTGTTAAATAACGCTCAATGCCGCGCCGAAGTTCAGGAATCTCAAACCAATGGAAGGAGTAAGTTTTTGTTGGCACAAATCCACGTCTGATCTTATGCTCTCCTTGAGCGCCAGGTTCAAAGCAACGCAGGTTATGTTTAATGCAGTACTCAATCCCTTGGTAGTAACACACTTCAAAATGCACGTCACGCGTATCAATTAGGCTGCCCCAATAGCGTCCATACAAATGACCATTATCAACAAAGAAAATGGCAGCAGCTAACGGCTCGCCGTTTTTCGCTGCCTGACATATCTGAAATTTGGTGCCGAGTGCGCGGGCGATGTGGTGGAAAAAGTCGCGGCTTAACGCTGCATGGTTACCGTAGATTTTATGCGTGAGAAGATAACAGTCAAAGGCCAGATCAATCACAGCGTGATCCGCATCCTGACCACCATGCCAAGAAAACAGCCAGCCACCTCCTTGTGCCTTTCGTCTTTCTGCTTGAATATTCTTTCGTGCCTTTCTTTTGAGTGAGGCCAAGAATTCATCAAAGCAAGCATAATCACGGTTATACCAGTGATATTGCCAATCAAATCGTTCAAGCCACTGAGATTCCGTGAGCACAGACCGGTCACGCTCGCTGACAAAGTTTATCGAGGCATTGGTGAGCTTGGCTTCATGGCAATAGGCTTCAAGCTCATTCAAGGATTTTTCAATGGCTTGGGGTGATCTGTCAGATAAAGAAAGCCGAGGACCTGTTACGGGCGAGAAGGGTGCCGCAATAAGTAGCTTTGGGTACCACCTGATGCCTGCTTGCTCCGCGGCTTTTGCCCACATCCAGTCAAAAACAAACTCACCGTGAGAGTGTGTCTTGATAAATGCTGGCGCATCGATGTCCGCAAGGCGGTTCCATCCAGTACCAGGCCCAATGCAATTGGTTTGAGATAGCGTGGCCAGGAAAGCCTCACTGACAAAGACAGCACCCGCCTCGGTCATGAGCGCCTCAAGCTGAAAGACTAACCTTGGTCAAGAAACTTCTCAGCGTCCAGTGCTGCCATGCATCCAAAGCCAGCTGAAGTAATGGCCTGCCGATAGATGTGGTCTGCGACATCCCCTGCGGCGAAAACGCCGGGACGGCTGGTCTGCGTCGCCATGCCGTCTTGCCCTGAGTGAATTGTGAGGTAGCCATCAACCATCTCAAGTTGCCCCTGAAAGAGCTGGGTATTGGGATCATGCCCAATGGCAATAAAGACACCGTCAACATGAATTGTTTCAATTGCATCATCAAGTACCCCGCGCACCCTCAATCCCGTCACGCCATCGTCATCGCCGACCACTTCTTCTAGTGTGCTGTTCCACAGGAAGCTGACTTTGCCTTGCTTTTCTCGTTCAAATAGCCGCTGTTGTAGAATCTTTTCCGCGCGCAGTTCGTCACGACGGTGGATGACGGTCACATGGCTGGCGATATTTGACAGATAAAGCGCCTCCTCAACGGCAGTGTTACCACCACCAACAACTGCCACTGGCTTGTCTCGATAGAAAAACCCGTCGCAAGTCGCACAGGCAGATACCCCTTTGCCCAAAAAAGCTTTTTCTGAGTCCAGGCCAAGATATCGGGCGGAGGCGCCTGTGGCGATGATCAGCGCGTCGGCAGTGTAGGTGCCATTGTCACCAATCAATGTCAACGGTTTTTCCTCTAGCTTGGCTGTGTGGATATGATCAAAAATAATATTAGTATCAAATGCTTGAGCGTGATTTAGCATCCTTTGCATTAGCTCAGGCCCCTGTAAATCTGGGTAGTCCCCTGGCCAATTTTCAACGTCAGTAGTGGTGGTCAGCTGCCCACCTTGTTGGATACCCGTGATCAAGACGGGCTTTAGATTGGCTCGGGCCGCATAAATGGCGGCTGTGTAGCCAGCGGGGCCAGATCCAAGGATAAGCAATGGGCAATGTATTGTGTCAGCCATGTATAATTTTCCAATTGGGCAAAGACGCCTTTGATAACGTTAGGAGTGAGTCATGCGCATCGGTATTCCGAGCGAAACTAAAACACTGGAAGGCCGTGTTGCACTGGTGCCTTTTGCTTGCGGCGACTTAGTTCAAGCCGGCCACGAAGTTTTTGTCCAGGCGGGCGCTGGTGACAAAAGCGGCTTCACTGACGATGATTTTAGCAAGGTTGGTGTCAAGGTGGTGCCAGATGCGCCGTCTTTATTTGAGGCAGCGGAACTCATTGTCAAGGTAAAAGAACCCATTGCTGGGGACTTGACTCATCTCAGAGCCCATCACCGTCTATTTTGCTACCTGCACTTGGCGGCTGAGCCTGAGCTGACCCGCGCTTTGACAGACATTGGCCTGACGGGTGTGGCTTTCGAGACCGTGGAGGAGCCAGGTGGGATGCTGCCATTACTCGCTCCGATGAGTATCATCGCAGGTCGGATTGCCGTTCAGGTAGGGACACACCTCCTGCATCA
>JALQZL010000111.1 GCA_023258355.1 Wenzhouxiangellaceae bacterium
TTGGAGTCGTGGTCCAGCGGTATCGCCAGACCCATGCTTGAGGCATTTCCTTGGATCTGGCTCTATTTTGTGCCGTTTATTCTGATCTCAAGCTTTATGGTGCTAAATCTATTCATCGCCATTATTGTGACTGCGACGCAATCTATCCATGCTGATGAGCAGACAGAACAAGCAGATCACATTCTGGCGGAGATCCAGCGCCTGCACGATCGGCTGGATGTGCTGACCCAGTCAGGAACGATCCGACCATCAACTGATCGCTGATGGTCGGTAGGGGGCTGTTAGTCCGCTGCGATCGGGCTTCCTTGGTTAATCTCTTGTTCGCTGGCTTCACGCACGTCCTTGACGTCCACGGCGAAATTCAATGTCTGACCAGCGAGCATGTGATTGCCGTCGACGGTCACCGTGTCGTCATTGACTGCTTTAACTACCACCATCATGGGACCAGCATTCGATTCGGCTTGGAAGCTCATTCCTGGCTCGACTTTGTCGATACCGTCAAAAGCAGATTTTGGAACATCTTGGACCAGTTCTTCACGATATACGCCATAACCTTCCTCGGGACTGACGCTGGCCTCAAATTGATCACCAGAGGCTTTGCCTTCCATGGCTTTTTCGAGCCCAGGCACAATGTTTCCGTGCCCATGTAGATAGCGCAAAGGCTCTCTACCTTCGGAGGTGTCAATGACCTGGCCATCATCTCCAGTCAGGGTGTAATCAAAACTCACTACGGCATTGGATTGGACTTTCATTCTGGCTCCTTATCGACTCAAGCATCAAGGGGTCAGGGTAGCACGGCATTAAATATCAATGTGGGGCATTTTTGGAACAGAGGCGGTACAATACAGCTCAGACATAAAAACCCATTAGCAGCCAACTCAATGACAGAAAATAAGCGTGTTCTGACCGGTATTACCACCACTGGGACCCCACACCTTGGAAACTATGTGGGTGCGATCAAGCCAGCCATCGCAGCCAGTCATGATCCTAAGACAGAGTCATTTTATTTTTTGGCTGACTATCATGCGCTGGTTAAGTGTGAGGAGCCTGGTCGTGTGGCTCAATCGACACTTGAAATTGCAGCCACCTGGCTGGCACTGGGATTAGATACGACGCGATCTGTTTTTTATCGCCAATCTGACATTCCTGAAATCCCAGAACTGACTTGGCTGTTGAGTTGCGTGACCGCCAAGGGGTTGATGAATCGAGCGCACGCCTATAAAGCGGCCGTGGCAGACAATGAGGCTGTTGGGGAAGATCCGGATCTTGGCATCAACCTTGGCTTGTTTTCTTATCCAGTACTGATGGCAGCGGATATTCTCATGTTCAATGCTCACACGGTGCCCGTTGGCCGTGATCAATTGCAGCATTTAGAGATGGCCAGAGATATTGCCCAACGCTTTAACCACCGCTATGGCGATCACTTCGTTTCGCCAGAGGGCCAAGTCGATGACCATGTGGCCACCTTGCCTGGCACGGATGGTCGCAAAATGTCAAAAAGCTATGACAACACCATTCCTTTGTGGCTAAGTGAGAAGCCATTAAGAAAAGCCATTATGCGGATTAAAACAAACTCCCAAGAGCCCGGTGAACCAAAGGATCCAGACCAATCCTCTGTTTTTGCGATCTACTGTGCGTTTGCAACGCCTACTCAGCGAGACGCCATGCGGGTTGCTTATGCAGATGGAATTGGTTGGGGGGATGTCAAACAGCAACTCTTTGAACTGATTAACTCCGAGCTGAGTGAGCCACGGGCGCGCTTTGAGGAACTGATGGCTAAGCCCTCTTATGTCGAGGAGATATTGGTTGAAGGTGGCGATCGCGCTCGAGCGCTGTCTAAGCCGTTTATGGAAGCATTGAGAGAAGCTGTTGGAATTCGGAAACTCGGCTAGCCTTTGCCGCGCGTGCGGGTTCTGTCTTTACGTGCGTTCTTTTCCAAGAATTCAATAATCAAATCAGCCACGTCCTTACCTGTTGCACCCTCAATTCCCTCAAGACCTGGGGAGGAGTTGACTTCCATCACTAAGGGTCCGTGGTTAGAGCGGAGGATATCAACCCCGGCCACATTCAGCCCCATGATCCGAGCCGCTCGGGTGGCGACAGCACGCTCTTGAGGCGTGATCTTAACCACTTCCGCACTGCCGCCTCGATGCAGATTGGATCTAAATTCACCAGGCAAGGCTTGCCGTTTAATGGAGGCGACCACTTTGTCACCCACCACAAAACAGCGAATATCAGCCCCGCCGGCTTCTTTGATGTATTCCTGCACCATGATTGAGACATTTAGGCCCATAAAGGCCTCAAGGACACTCTCAGCTGCCTTCTTGGTTTCACACAAGACCACGCCAATGCCTTGGGTCCCTTCAAGTAGTTTGACCACCAAAGGCGCGCCTCCCACCATTTCAATCACATCATTGATGTCATCTGGTGCGCGTGCAAAACCGGTGACTGGCATGCCGATTCCCCGTCGTGACAGCAGTTGCAGAGAGCGTAATTTGTCACGTGACCTAGTGACGGCAACAGATTCATTTAGAGGAAAGGTTCCGATCATCTCAAATTGTCTCAGCACCGCTGTGCCGTAAAAAGTGACCGATGCGCCAATTCGAGGGATAACAGCATCAAAGGCTTCCAGTTGCTCTCCACGATAGTGAATCGTAGGACGGGCTGATGCAATGTTCATATAGCATCTGAGCGTATCGACAACGCGCACCTCATGGCCCCGTGCCTTGGCCGCTTCAGCCAAACGCGCCGTCGAGTAAATGCTTGGGCTTCTAGAGAGTATCGCTATTCGCATCATGGTGCCTTTGGTATGTCTTGATGTCTGGTTTGCCTTGTAAAAATGTTCGGGCAGGGTATACGATGGCGTGATCTCTCATCGCTGCACGGCCAATGAGCATACGGTAACGCATACGCTCTCTGTTCGTCAGGGTGATCTCAACTGGCCATGAGTAGGCGCCGATAACAAGAGGGACTTGTATCGTGAATCGTTCCTCAATATCGCCTGAGCTACTTTTAACTTTGCGGATATCAAACAGGCGGGCTTCACAGGCGATGCTACGCCTTGTCTTGTCAAAGCCAACATGGACATGAAAAGAGACCCAATCAATCCCAGACTTTTTAAAAGCCACTTGATCGCTGGCGTGAAGAGCGCATGATCTTGCGCCGGTATCCACCCGAGCTCTAAGGGCAGAAATACCCAGCGAGGGTAAGCCAACCCACTCACATGCACCAATCACCAACGGTGGTAGGTCGGCCGCAATGAGGTCAGTGGATTTCACAAGACGATAGGGTGGCGCTGTCAGTGGGGTTTACTTAAGTCAAGCAACATGGCGTGTAAAAAGCGTGCTGCTTCACCACCAGTGCAGGCACGATGGTCGAATGTAAGTGACAGAGGCATCATGCGATGGACTTCAACACCACCTAAGACTGGAACGACCTCATGCCTGAGTTTGCCGGCGGCCACGATAGCAACACAGGGGGGTGTGATCACAGGTGTCGCATAGCGACCGGCAAACTTCCCAAAGTTCGAGAGCACAATAGTGAAGTCCTTGAGCTCCTCAGGAGGAATGCTGCGATTGCTGGCGTTGTCACGTAAACGATTGATGTCTTGTCGAAGTAATTTGCCATCTTTGGCGTGCACGTTTTTGAGTGCGGCCACCATCAAACCCTCGGGTGTGTCTATCGCCATACCAACATGCATCACTTTGTGTACCAGCCGCATGCCTTGATCACCATCAAACCAGGCATTGAGGCCAGGTTCTGATTGTGCGCCAACCCATAACGCGCGAAGGAGGCGCGCGGTAATGTCTTCTTGGGCGTGCCAGTGATGGATATCCGCATCATCCATCAATGTCGTGGGCACCACCTGAGCATGAGACTCACTCATCGCGCGCGCCATGGTGCGACGCGTCCCCCGCAGTGGCTCCCATTCACCAGAAGGTGGCTCGGCAGCGATGGGTGGGGTAGGGGTTGAATGTGCCCGCGCAGACGCCGCTGGCGCCCCATTAGCGGCTGTTTTTCTCACATCTTCCGCTGTAATTACGCGACCCGCGCCAGAGGGGACACAGTATGCCGGATCAACTTTCAGTTTCCTCGCCAGAGCGCGGACGGCTGGTGTCATCTTAAATTCACCCACCGTGGCCAAGTTCTCTTTTAAAACCTCATTGCCAGCTTCAACATTACCGACCACGGTTCCCGAATCTTCACGCTTTTCTGATGCCTCGTCACCCATCACCGTCTTTTGATCGTCAGAGGTTGGTTCAGCATCCTCTGAAGCGCTATCATCAGCCACTTGAAACTCAGCGAGCGGCGCGCCTGTTTTTATGACATCGCCTGCTTTCCCAAAGACTTTTGTGAGCTTTCCAGAAAAAGGACTGGGGACTTCAACAACAGCCTTGGCGGTCTCCATCGAGACCATGGGTTGGTCAACTTCAAGAACAGCGCCTTCCTCAACCAGCCACTCTACGATTTCTGCATCAGGCAAGCCCTCACCAAGATCGGGCAGCAAAAATGTCTTCATGAAACCTCCAGAACCGAGTTGATGGTGTCGATGATGCGACGAACGCTTGGCATGTACTTCATCTCATTACGATACAGCGGCATGACAGTATCATAGCCACAAACGCGTTTGACAGGTGCGAGCAGGTGGTAGATACCAGCGTCGGCGAGCCCTGCTGCAATTTCGCTCGCAACACCACAGTGTTTTGGCGCCTCTTGAATAATCACACAGCGGCCAGTTCTAGAGACAGACTCAATAATCGTCTCCATATCCAATGGTGAGATAGTCGCTAATCCCACGCTCAGCCAACGCATCAGCGGCGGCCAGTGTCTCTTTGATCATGGCGCCCCAGCTTACCAAAGTGATATCCGAACCATCTCTCAAGGTAAAACAGACATCCAGTGGCAACTCTTCGCCATCATCGGCCACCTCTTCCTTTTGCCAACGATAAATGCGCTTTGGCTCCATGAAAATCACTGGATCTGGGTCTCGGATGGCTGCTAATAGCAGGCCATAAGCCCGTCCAGGGGATGATGGCATCACCACCCGAATG
>JALQZL010000112.1 GCA_023258355.1 Wenzhouxiangellaceae bacterium
TGATCTGGTTTGCTACCGACGCCACGGTCACAATGAGGCGGATGAGCCAGCGGCGACACAACCGAGAATGTATGAAGTGATCCGAAGCATGGAGACGGTGTACGCCCAGTATGCCAAGCGCCTGATTGAGGAAGGGCTGGTTGATGAGAAGACACTGAAAGCCTCACAAACAGCCTATCGTGCGCGCCTTGAATCTGGTGAGCCAGTCATCGACCTGGTGCCACATGACAAAGCGCCCACCACCGTTGAGTGGTCACCCTTCCTCGAGACTGACTGGCGCGAGAATTCAGACACCAAAATTTCCAAGAAAGAGATTGTTCGACTATCCAATCAAATGACTGAGCTTGGCGATGATTTTTCGGTCCACCGTCAAGTGGCTCGCATTATCGATGCGCGCAAGAAAATGGCTGCGGGCGAGCAAGCCATGGATTGGGGGTTTGCTGAGACATTGGCCTATGCCAGCTTGGTTGACCAAGGCTATGGCTTGCGATTGGTTGGTCAAGATTCTGGCCGAGGCACCTTTTTCCATCGTCACGCCGTTTTGCATGAGCAGACCACTGGCGCAATCAAGATACCGCTGGCTGAAATTAACCCAGAGCCGAACAAGGTCACGATCATTGACTCGCTCCTCTCAGAGGAAGCTGTGCTTGGGTTTGAGTATGGCTATGCCACCGCTGAACCCAACACGCTCACCATTTGGGAAGCCCAGTTTGGTGATTTTGTGAATGGGGCGCAAGTGGTAATCGATCAATTCATTACCTCCGGCGAGGCGAAATGGGGCCGGTTGTGTGGCCTGGTGATGTTCCTGCCCCATGGCTACGAAGGCCAAGGACCAGAGCACTCCTCAGCACGACTAGAGCGGTTCATGCAGCTGTGCTCTGGAAATAATATCCAAGTTTGTGTTCCTTCATTGCCAGCTCAAATGTTTCATATGCTGCGCCGACAAATGCTTCGTCCCCTTCGTCGACCGCTGATTGTAATGACGCCAAAATCACTGCTGAGACACAAGGCATCCACCTCTTCTCTCAATGACCTCAGTCAAGGTGGCTTTCAGCTGGTGATTGATGATCCAGCCAAGCCAAAAATCAAGGATGTCAAACGCGTGGTCTTTTGTGCCGGCAAAGTCTATTTTGATCTGGCCGCTTATCGTGATGAGCACAACATTTCTGACGTTGCTGTGGTCAGGGTTGAACAGCTTTACCCATTCCCAAGAGAAGAGTTACAGGCAATCATCACCCGATACAACAAAGCCGAAGAGGTTGTGTGGTGTCAGGAAGAGCCGATGAATCAGGGTGCGTGGTTCCAGATCCGACATCACATCCAAGCATGTATTCAGCCAAAACAACGATTGGCTTATGTTGGGAGAGATACCTCAGCCTCACCTGCTGTTGGCTACTATCAAGTCCACTTACAACAACAAAATCGTCTCGTCGAGGATGCATTGACGATTGGTCAAGGTTCATAAGGAGGAACCGGAATGAGTATTGAGATCAAGGTCCCGAATCTGCCCGAGTCAGTCAGTGACGCGACCATTGCCAAATGGCACAAACAAGCTGGCGATACCGTTCGTCAAGATGAAAATTTGGTGGATCTTGAAACAGATAAGGTGGTGCTCGAAGTGCCCGCACCAGCCACTGGCGTGCTCAAAGCCATTGAACAGGCAGAAGGAGAGACTGTCACAGAGGGACAACTTCTCGGCATTCTTGAACAAGGCGATGTGCCGGAGGCGGCCGAGCCATCGGATGCGTCCGCAACACCAGAGGCCACCGAACCTGCCAAAGCAACCGCTACTCAGCCAGAAGCTGCGTCGACGACCTCCACCACATCCGCGCCAGTGGCCAGTGATGCTAATGGCCTGCCACCGTCAGCTCGTAAATTAGTGGCAGAGCATGATGTGGATGTCAACGCCGTTTCCGGTACAGGGCGTGGCGGGCGCATTACCAAAGGTGACGTTCTCAGCCACATCAAATCAGGGGGTGCTCGCCCAGAAGAACGCGTCAAGATGTCACGTCTTCGCTCAAGAATCGCTGAGCGCATGAAAGAGGCACAAAACACAGCCGCTATTTTGACCTCCTTTAATGAAGTCGATTTGAAAGAGGTCATGGCTCTTCGTGCGCGATACAAGGATCAATTCCTTGAGCACCACGGCGTCAAACTGGGCTTTATGTCCTTTTTTGTCAAAGCGGCATGCGAAGCATTGAAAAAGCACCCAGTTGTCAATGCCTCTGTCGATGGGGATGAGGTCATCTATCATGGTTATCAAGATATTGGTATCGCTGTATCTACTGACCGTGGCCTCATCGTGCCTGTCCTCAAGAACGCCCACCAAATGGGGCTCGCTGATATTGAAGCAGGGATTGCTGATTACGCGAGTCAGGCCAGAAAAGGCACCATCGCCCTTGAAGATCTTCAAGGAGGCACATTTACCATTACCAATGGGGGCGTGTTTGGGTCCTTGCTATCGACACCGCTTTTGAATATGCCACAGAGCGCCATTTTGGGCATGCACACGATCAAAGAGCGTCCCATCGCAGTGAACGGTGAAGTGGTGATTCGGCCCATGATGTACATCGCTCTGTCTTATGACCACAGGATCATTGATGGCAAAGACGCCGTGCAATTTTTGGTGGCCATTAAGGAGTCACTAGAAGACCCCGCGCGCTTACTACTAGACTTATAAGGAGTATTTGATGTCTCTTAGAGCTTTCGATGTGGTCGTGATTGGTGGTGGTCCTGGCGGCTACGCTGCCGCTATTCGCGCGGCGCAGTTAAAGATGAAAGTGATGTTGATCGACGACCGGAAAGCAGAAGATGGCAAGCCAGCTCCAGGCGGCACTTGTCTTAATGTGGGTTGCGTGCCATCAAAAGCCCTACTCGACTCCTCAAAGCACTACCATCACATTGAACATGAATTCTCTGCCCATGGCATCTCAGTGAAGGGTGCCAGCATTGATGTCGGCAAAATGATTGAACGCAAGAACGGTGTTGTCAAACAGCTCAATGGTGGCCTGCTCCAATTATTCAAGGCCAACAAAATTGAATTCATCAATGGGCGCGGTCGGCTGCTGGCTGATCGTCAGGTTGAGGTGAGCACAGATGACGGCAAAGAAACCGTCCAAGGGAAACATGTCATCCTAGCCGCAGGCTCAGTGCCCTTCACAATCCCGGGTGTGGACATAGACGGTGATCACATCGTTGACAATGTCGGTGCACTGTCTTTCACCCAAACACCCAAAAAACTCGGCATTATCGGCGCTGGTGTCATCGGCCTTGAAATGGGCAGTGTCTGGAAACGTCTTGGTAGTGAAGTCACTTTGTTTGAGGCCATGGACACCTTTTTATCGGTTGTTGACCCAGATGTCTCCAGGGCAGCGGCAAAAGCCTTCAAGAACCAAGGGCTGGATATTCAACTCGGCACCAAAGTGAAACAAGCCAAGGTGAATCGGTCTAAGGTCAAGGTAACCTATCTGGATGGGGATAAAGAAAAAGAAGCCACCTTTGATAAGCTTTTAGTGGCCGTTGGTCGACGTGCGGCCAGTGATAATCTGCTGGCCGAAGACAGTGGCGTTAAGCTCACTGATCGGGGACAAGTAGAGGTAAATGCGCACTGTCAAACATCCATTTCTGGTGTTTGGGCCATTGGCGATTTGGTGCGTGGCCCCATGCTCGCTCACAAAGCGTCTGAGGAAGGTATTGCGGTGGCAGAAGCCATTGCAGGTCAAGCCGCTCACTTTGGCCTAGATACCGTTCCTTGGGTAATTTATACCGACCCAGAGATTGCTTGGGTAGGCAAAACAGAACAAACCCTCAAACAAGAGGGCGTCGAGTACCGGTCAGGCAGCTTCCCATTTGCGGCGACAGGCCGAGGGCTCGCCATGGGTGATGCTGTGGGCCATGTCAAATTATTGGCAGATGCCGAGACTGACCGTCTTCTCGGTGCTCAAATTATCGGCCCGCACGCCTCTGAGCTCATCGCCGAATGTGTGGTCACCATGGAGTTTGCGGGTTCAAGCGAAGACTTGGCTCGCATCATTCACGCACATCCGACTTTGTCTGAAGCCGTCCACGAGGCAGCACTGGCAGTCGATGGTCGGGCAATACACAAGGCCAACTAAAGGTGAGCGATTCTCTGCCAGATACCTTCGAGGCCTTTCGCATCCATGAGGATGAGGAGGGATTTCGATGTGGCTGGGAATCACAGAACATCGGCGATCAAACCGCTGGCGATGTGATCTTAGAAACACACTATTCCTCTGTTAATTACAAAGATGCCTTGGCAGGCACCAACCAAGGCAAAATTCTTCGGAGGTTCCCACTCAATGGTGGCATCGATGCGGCGGGTGTTGTCGTCCATTCGGAGCACCCTGACTTCGAAGTGGGTGATGACGTGCTGGTCACTGGCAGTGGACTTTCGGAGACAAGGGATGGCGGTTACAGCCAGTACCTTCGCTGCTCATCTGAGTGGCTCGTGCCACTTCCAGAAGGGATCACGCTGCAAGAATCGATGATCATCGGAACCGCTGGGTTCACAGCCGCATTAGCCCTGCATCGCATGGAGGCCAATGGCCAGACACCCGACCTCGGCCCGATCGCCATTACAGGTGCAACTGGGGGGGTGGGCTCACTGGCGATTGATATTTTTACAAGCGCAGGCTATCAAGTCAGTGCCATTAGTGGGAAAGCAGAGGCTTTCCAATGGCTTCATGACATTGGGGCCTCTCAGTGTATTCATGCCCGTGACCTTCACTGGCCCGAGACACCCCTAGCCAGTGCGCGGTTTGCGGGTGCACTGGACAATGTGGGTGCTGATATGTTGAATGGGTTAACCCGTGTCATCAGCCCATGGGGTAACATCGCCAGCTGTGGGATGGCTGGCGGCATCGCTTTGAATACAACCGTTATGCCGTTTATTATTCGAGGCATCAGCCTGCTGGGTATCAATTCAGCCGCCTGTCCCTACCCTCTTCGACGACGATTGTGGAATCGACTGGCCAGTGATTGGAAACCCCGCCACCTAC
>JALQZL010000113.1 GCA_023258355.1 Wenzhouxiangellaceae bacterium
GAATTTAGCGCGAGTGCACTGCCCGTCGTCCCCGGCATTGAGGTCTCCACTTGGCGAAAGCTCGATGCAATGGATCATCAGGCGCGTGCGCTCTTACAAATTCCTGATGGGTTTGATCCCGCCAAGCCTTGTCTGATCGTGGCGCCAGCCTCAGGCTCTCGGGGTGTTTATGGTGCCGTGCCCTTGGTGGCTCCGTGGGGTCTACCCAAAGGTTGTGCCATCGTGTACTCGGACAAAGGGGCCGGTACAGACTATTTTGATGGCGCATCACAGACAGGGGTCGATTTGATTGGACAAAGACGGCATCAAAATGAGGCAATGCTTGGTTTTGTCCCTCCCCGCCCACCGAAAGATGCCAACGAATACGGCCAGGCACTGATTGCTGCCCATGCCCATAGCCAAGTCAATGTAGAGGCCTACTGGGGCGCCTACACCCTCGATGCCGCCCAGTGGGCAGAGCGGTATTTGACCGAGCGATATAAGCTCACTGAGCAGACTGATTTGAAAGTGATCGCCGCTGGCCTGTCCAATGGGGGGCAAGCTGTCTTGCGCGCACTGGAAGGTGATCAATCTGGATTGATCGATGCGGTGGTGTCAGTCATGCCCAACATCACACCACCTCAGGGCCCTCACTTGTATGACTATGCGATCGTTGCGGCCCTCGCCCAGCCATGTGCCTTTGGTGATACTGAGTTTGCATCGACACTCCCGTTTGCCAACCCACTACTCATTGGCTTTGCGCCGATCCGATGCCGAAGCCTGCATGAGGCGGGTTTGATTGATTCACCCTCACCCCAAGCCGCGTTGGATTGGCTCACAGCGTTTGGTTTTGATACCGATGGCCTGACATTCTCAGCCTCGATTGTGGCACTTGATCTATGGCGGATCATCTTGGCCAACTACGCTTCTGCCTATATGAAGACCAGCTTTGCTGATATGCCCTGCGGCTACGGTTTTGATGCCTCAAGCGCAACGGACTTGGAGAAACATTTATGGTGGGCGACTGGCTCGGGGTCACCGCCCAATGCAGGCGTCACACTGACAGATGCTCAGATGGCCAACTCCCCTCAAGACCCTCATTTTGCAGGTCTGAACTGTCTCTACGCTCTTAGAGACGATCCCATATTGCAAGCCAGCCTGGCGTCAACCCGAGCAAACGCAAAGTGGCCTCACCCCGTCCCTGTTTACATCATCCATGGACAGGTGGATGCTTTAATACCTGCCATATTCTCATCGAGGCCCTATGTTGCCCAGGCCAAACGGGCAGGCATGATGGTCAGTTATGAAGAAATTGAGGGCGCACAACACTTTGATGCTTTTCTCAATGTCTTGCCGGCCGAGCAAGGGTGGGTCCCCATATTGCCCACAGGCTGGAAAGCACTCGACCAGGCTTGGTCTGATTTGGCATCCAATTGATCATCTGCGCCTCAATCGAGTATCCCATTGATCACTGACCGAAGTGCTAGGGGCCTGATGGGTTTATGAAGAAACTCACAACCGGCTGCCTGTGCGGCTTCTCTCACTTCAGAAGCGTGGTCTGCGCTGATCATCACAGCAGGGACTTGGTAACCAGCGTCAGTCAAGGCTTGGTATAGCTCGAGACCTGTCTTGCCTTGGTCTAGATGATAGTCAAGAACCAGCAAGTCAATGGCTGTGTTTTCAAGTTGGCTAAGTGCCGAGTCTAGGCTCTGTGCCTCTCGCACATCGAACCCCCAGCCGGTGATTAAGGCCAGCAGTGAATTCCGCATACTCGCATCGTTGTCGACCACCAAAATGCTGCCTTTTTGCTGGGCATTCATGGCATCGGCTTTTGCGATCGGTGGTCCTTGAGGGGCGACGGTGGGTACCGAGACACCGAACAAGGTCGGCCCGCCTGCTTTCGATTCAAGTGTGAGCGGGTGGTCAAGTAAGCGGGCCATTCTCTCGGCGATGGCAAGCCCGAGGCCAAGCCCTGGACTTCCCTGATCCGGGTCTAGGCGCCTAAACTCCTCAAAGATGATAGCCCGGTCCTTGGCCGAGATCCCAGGACCGGTATCCCAAACACCGATCAGGATGTGCTCGCCTCGTCGCCTCACCCCCATTCTGATCCGGCCCGTGGGTGTGTATCGCACCGCATTAGACAAAAAGTTTTGCAAGATACGGCGTAGCAGCTGAGGATCAGTTTGGACCCAGACTGATGATGGGATGGTTTTGAAGCTAAGTTTTCGCTCTGCCGCCAAAACCCTAAATTCACCATCCAACTGATCAAAAATTTCCGAGAGAGGGAACCGTGCAATTCTTGGCTGCAATCCACCAGCCTCCAACCGAGAGATATCCAGCAAACTCTCAATCAATCCCTCTGTGGCACTCAACGCCCCTGAGATTTGGCCCAGTGCCTCGGCTGAGGGATGATCACCGATACGCACACTGACCGAGTGAGTCAGTAGTTGGGCGGCATTCAATGGCTGAACCAAATCATGGCTAACCGCTGCAAGAAAGCGGGTCTTCGCTTCTGAAGCCGTCTCCGCCTGTAACTTGGCGGTTTCCAGTTCTGACGTCCTGGCCACAACACGCTGCTCAAGCGTCTCGTTCACTCGCCTGAGTTCTTCAGCCGTCGAGCGAAACTCAGTGACATCAGTGAATGTGGCCACAAAGCCTCCCCCCGGCATCGGGTTACCACGAATTTCAATCATCCGCCCATCAGGCCAACGCCGCTCGACCAGATGTTGGGAACCTTGCCGTTTGAAATTCAGTCGTCGTTCAATTTTGGCATCAATGTCTCCGTCTCCCATCAAGCCCTGTTCGGCATTGAAACGGAGTAAATCAGCGACTGGGCGGCCAACACGAATCAACTCAGGTGGATACTCGAACATATCAAGGTAGGCTGTGTTCCATGCCACTAACCTCATCTCAGCATCCACAACACAAACCCCTTGGCTCATGTTTTCAAGCGCACCAGATAGCACCCCATAAGAAAACTGTGCCTGTTGTGTCGCTGCTCTCACCATATCAGCGACTTCGTCTAGTGGGGCGGGCGTCCGCCGCCGAGCGGCCTCCAAAAGGAGGCGAGATGACGCCGAACCCACGACAGCGGCCAGCTCATCCTCAAGTGCTTTTTCAAGCATCAATGGGTCTTCATGCGCACGAAAGAGTTGTTGCGCCCGGTTTTTTGGCAAGAATCGTCTAGCCAGACGTGACAAGACACTGCGATCCAGTGCACCAGACGCCTCACCCTGCCCTTGCTCCGTTGAGATGTTGGGCAAGCGGTGGGCCATCCATCCGGTCACCAAGGCATTGGTGGCCAATGAAATCCAAACGCCCCGAGCCAATGGATCCCAATCTCTCAATCCCAATAGGCCCTCAGGACTGAGCCAATCCAATCCGAATGGGCCAGCCGTCAGCCAGCTCATTGAGGTCTCTGCCAGCAGAAGCGGTACCACCAATACATAGGCCCACACCACGGTCCCCACAACCATTCCTGTCATGATGGCGCCTGCTCTGATCCCCGGCCGATAGACTGCTAGAAAAACAGCTGGGCCCAGTTGCGCAAGCCCCGAAAATGACAATGCACCCAAGTCTGCCAACGCTTCAGATGAGCCCACTTGTCGATGGTAGGCATAGGCCAACAGCAGAACCAACACAATGCCCAGCCGACGTTGTTGAGGTACAACGCTTTTTGAGGGCAATTCAGTGCGAGATAGTTTCAAGCTCACGGGTGTTAGCCAATGATTTCCCATCATGATAGACAAGGTAATGCTGGCCAAGATCACCATGCCGGTGGCTGCACTCAAACCGCCTAGAAAAGCAAACAGGGCTAAAGCAGTCTGCCCATCAGCCAAGGGCAACATCAGCACATACAAATCGGGCGACACACCCTCGCCTGCAAACAACGTTGTGCCT
Source organism: Wenzhouxiangellaceae bacterium (assembly GCA_023258355.1). Lineage (GTDB taxonomy): Bacteria > Pseudomonadota > Gammaproteobacteria > Xanthomonadales > Wenzhouxiangellaceae > Wenzhouxiangella. Next base: position 3,880 of record JALQZL010000113.1, read on the forward strand.
GCCCGCGCCAAAGGCACAACAGGCATCGCAATCAAAATGAGGAAAATAGGAAATAACCAACGCGCAGCATCTAAGTGTCGGGGGTCCCGACACTCAATGAGTGTGATGTGAAATTGATGTGGCAAGGTAAATATTGCCAGTGCGCCCAAAAGCATCAACACCAAGAAACTGTCGAGTCCAGAAAAAGTCAGAGAGGGCGTTTGACTCAACAGCGCTTGAGGGCCATCGAAAAGTCCCCACATGACAAAAGCACCCAACGCCAGCATGGCGGTCAGCTTCAGGATCGATTCAAACCCCATCGCAGCGACTAAACCAGGATTATGGTCCTTCGCTGATGCGCTTCGAGTACCAAACAGCATGGCGAAGATGGCCATAAACACGGCCACATAAAATACGGAATCTGTGAGCAGGGTGATCTCGCTTATGACAGAGACTTTCTGAGTTACCGTATCCACACTCATGGCCACGGCTTTGAGCTGCAGCGAGATGTAAGGGATAATTCCAATCACAGCCACTGCCGTAATCAACGCCGCCAAGGATGAGGACTTACCAAACCGAGATGCCACAAAATCAGCAATGCTTGTGGAATTCTCAATATGACTGAGTTGGGCAAGACGCTTGAGAAAGCTAAACCCAAAGAGAAACATAACAATCGTGCCAACAAAGGTGGGGGGTATGGGCCAACCCTCGGTGGCAGCCTGCATGGTAACGCCATAAAAGGTCCAAGCCGTGCAATACACAGCCAAGGACAGGGCGTAAATGATAGGCCAAATGCCCATCAACTGACCGCGATACCGCTCACCCAATACAGCCACCGCAAACAATAGGCCAAGCCACGCGATCCCTGCCAACGCCATGGTGGTGGTTGTCAGTGCCATTAGCCGATGTCACCTAGTCTGTGCATAGGCCAATTATAAAGACAAAAAAAATCCCCACTCAGTGATCTGAGTGGGGATGACTTACCCCGAAGCAATCTTTTCTGAATGAAGATTGTCTTAGAAGTTCACCTTAGCAGTCAAGGTGATGGTTCTTGGAGGTCCGTAAAACGCATTCATGACACCTTCAAGGCCCAGTGTTGATGTGGTCCCATCAGGTGTTGCGAACACATAACCCGCTGTTTTGTATT
>JALQZL010000114.1 GCA_023258355.1 Wenzhouxiangellaceae bacterium
GGCCAGCATGATGGGCTTGTGATATCCCCAAAACTGCGCCCCAACCTTTGCACCAAAGCTTCGAAAGTAACCAAGCAGTGCTGGGCGACCAAATTCATTATTGTATCGGGCTGCGCCAATCGGCCCCTCAATCATAATCTCCAGAGCACTGGCCAGCCGGTCTGGGGGTGTTAGGCCGTGCTCCCAGACAGAAAGGTCATTGGGAATCTGGAGCTCTGAGACACTGAAGCCGACCAAAGCCGCCACTGGGCGAGCCCCCCGGCCGGTGGCAGACTCATCTCTTATTTCACCCCCGGAGCCAGTGGCGGCCCCTGGATCTGGCGAAATGGCCGTGGGGTGATTGTGGGTTTCGACTTTGATTTGGACGTGATAATCCGAGTCCATGTCCAACCGATAAGCTGGGTCATCTAAGGAGGTCACCAGCACTTGGCTTGGCCCGCCTGCCATCACGGCCGCATTATCGTCATACGCCACGACGGTGTGATCTGGTGTGTGCTGATGGGTCGCCCGAATCAGCCCAAATAAACTCCCTTCCAACGCCTGCCCATCAATTGTCCATGACGCATTAAAAATCTTATGGCGACAATGCTCTGAGTTGGCCTGTGCAAACATCATCAGCTCAGCATCGGTGGGACCCCGCCCCATGGTGTGATACAGCTGGACCAGATAATCAACCTCATCGTCACTCAGGGCGAGACCCATGGCTTGATTCTCAGCCATTAAGGCCCGGTGAGGATCGGATCCAAGCTCAATATGAGTCACTGCGGGGGCCCTTTGGCCACCTTGTAAAAACCATGGACTGAGATCTTCATCCACGGCGATCCAGACTTGCGTCATGCGATCAAAACAAAGCCCGCGCGCTCGTGGGTCCAGTGATGGGAGACGGGCACCTGTCACCTCAAGGTAGATGAAGCGCTCTAATTGACTAAAGGCTGACAACCCACAGCGCTGAACAATGTCTTGCGCCCGACTGGCCCAAGGTGTTTGGGTGCCTGGCCGAGGTGCAATCAAAGCGCTCACGGTGGGGTCTGAGGCTTTCAGATCGAAGACTTGAGCCCCCAGAATGGAGGTCAGTGTGGGTGGCGGTGGTCCCTCAGCATCAATGACGATGAGTTCAGACGCGGTAATAGCCACGGGCTGACCCACCGCATCAGACAGCGCCTCGGACAGCGCCTGGGTCTTAAATTGAGGCCAAGCAGGCTGTCCAAGCAAATAAATCACGGCGCTCGCCTATCGGGGTACCACCCCATTATCTAGTCTTGCTTTTAGCTGATCCGGCGGTACATAGCCGGGGATAAATACACCTGAATAGGTCAAGATCGCTGGGGTGCCATTGATCCCAATGCTTTGCCCAAATTGATAATGGTCCATGATGGGATTCTCACACTCGGCCTCGGGGACACGCCCGCCTGACTTGGCGATATCCATTGCCGCATGGCTGTCGGCAGCACACCAAACAGAGACCAACTTTTTGTAGGTTTCTGAGTTTTCACCAGCTCTGGGAAAACCCAAGTAATTGACCTGAATCCCCGCCTCAATGTAGTCATCCATTTGCTCATGCAAGCGTCTGCAATAACCACAGTCGGGGTCCGTGAACACCAAAATCTGATGCTCGGCATCATCTGGCCCAAACTGGATAAAAGTCTCCGAATCAAGCTCGGCTAAGCGATCTATGCGTATCTGGGTTTTGGCTACCTCCGTTAAATCAACCCGGGTGTCTAGATCGACCAATCGCCCTTGCAGCAAATGCTGGCCATCTGAGGTCAGGTAGATGACATCAGAACCAATTCTGACCTCGAGTAAGCCATCGACAGGCGTTTCGCTGATCGCCACGCCACTGAGGTCAGGAATCATGGTTTTCAATCGTGATTCCACCGCCTCAAAGTCGTTAGCCAAAGCCGACGGGCTAATGACGACCAGCACCCCGACCAAAAGCCAGGTGACCAGACCAACACTGGAGCGAATCGACTGATTAGAAAAACGCATACGAAGTCTCCTAAAACTGATATTTGAAGCCATGCCCTTCGGCTTGATGATCGCTATTCGGTCTATTTAGAGTGCCCAACGTCTATTTGGTTTCCCGCCAGTTACCATCAACCTCTCGGGTGATGTTGGGCGTAGAGGGCTTTGAGTCTTGATCGTGACACATGAGTATAAATCTGTGTGGTCGATAAATCAGCATGACCCAACAAAATTTGCACCACCCGCAAGTCAGCGCCATGATCAAGAAGGTGGGTAGCGAAAGAGTGGCGGAGTTGATGGGGATGCACCTTTGTGGCTATGCCCGCTGTCTGGGCATGTTGACCGATCCGCTGCCAAACGGCTTGGCGTGTCAGCTGACGGCCCCTGACCGATACGAACACCCACTCGCCTCTGGGCTTTAGCGCTGGCCGGCCTGAGGCAAGCCAGGCAGACAATGCTTCCAACGACCGCTCACCTAACGGCACCAAGCGCTCTTTCCCGCCTTTACCAATCACCCGAACAAGCCCTTGGGTCATGCTCAATCGAGGCAGGGTCAAGTTCACTGCCTCACTGACGCGCATTCCCGAGGCGTAGAGCGTCTCCAATAACGCACGGTCCCTCAGACCCAAAGCGGTCTCCGTCTCGGGTGCCGCCAACAAGGCCTCTACTTGAGCCTCAGACAACACATCGGGCAAATGGCGTGCGCGTTTGGGTGGTTCCAGATCAGATAAAGGACTCTCGGTTAACTCACCATGGGCGATCGCCCAAGCATAAAAACGTCGGAGCGATGAAAGCTGTCGAATCACCGAAGACACCGCTGCCCCCGCTTGAAGGCGCTTCGCCAGATAGCCCAGCATCTCAGCCTGGCTGAGCGACGGGAAGGATTCGGCCAGCGCTTGATCTCGTGCACACGCCTCCAAATCATCCCGATAGGCCTCGAGCGTGGCTGGCGAGAGCCCGCGCTCTGCCCAAGCCGCATCTAAAAACCGATCTATCATGGGTTGCTTTTCCAACCGCTCACCTCATTGCTGTTGCCATGGATCAAGTGACCCCTTGAATCTCTTACAATAACCCATCATGAGCCAAACCCCGTCATCCAGTGATCCTCACTCCCTCGGTTATCCCTGTCCCCTGTGGCGACGTTTGATGGCCATGCTCTACGATGGTTTCTTGCTGGTCGGGATCTGGATGATCGCCGCGGTGGCAGTGGTCGTCCCGACCAATGCCGGTGTCAATCCTCAAACCCTCTGGTTTCAGCTCTACCTTTTGACCATCGCTTGGCTTTATTTTGGCGTGAGTTGGCGGAAAGGTTGCACGCTGGGTATGAAAGCTTGGCACATTCGCATCCAGTCAGCTCAAGGCACAATGGGCGCCATGACTTGGCCCAATACGCTCATCAGATTTATCGTGGCATGGGCAAGTTTGGGCAGTTTTGGTCTTGGTTTTGTTTGGTCCCTGTTTCATCCCAAAAAAGCGACATGGCATGATCTGGCGACCAATACCTATTTGGTGGTTATTCCAAAATCATCGTCGCGTCAAAAGCACAAGCGCGACAAGGGCAATGATCAAAGCGGGGAGTAATGAGCCAAGCCAGATCGGAATTGACCACACACCCACGACCCCTTGAACGAGTCGACTCATCACAAAATACATCAACCCGATGCCAATCCCAGCAAACAGGTTAAGACCCAAGCCACCCCGCGGGTTTTGTCTAAAAACACCACCAAGTGCGAACGGCAATCCAATCAGGACCATGGCCAACACATGGACTGGGAAGAAAACCCGTTGCCATAGCGCTTGTGTGTAAGGGGTGGCATCGAGCGCATTGTCTCGGAGAAACGCTTGCATGCCCAGCAAGTCTCTTGTCGACAACAGTCGCGGCCTAGTGACCGCTGCATCAAATAACTCAGGAGACAGGGTGGATGGGAAAGTCCACACAGTGTGCTGCTCGGTCACGGGTGTCCCCTCACTTAACTGGGTGATTGCAACCTCCCGAAGTGTCCACTGGCCTTCGCTGTGAGCCCCTGTGGTGGCCGCCAGTTTCCACTTGGGGGCCAAGTCATCAGCCAGCTCATACACCACCATATCGGCAAACTGAAATGTTTGGTCCTCACCCCAAACGGAGTGACCAATACGCACCATAAATTGTCCGTCTCGCACCCAAAAAGCCCCTTGTCCATCCAAAGTGATTTGGCCACTGATGGCTTGGTCACGGTGCGCCTGTGCGGTGGTCTCGAGAGAGGGCACCAACAATTCTGAGGAGGCGACCAATAGCAACAGACATAACCCCACGGTGCCAAGGGCGTAGGCACTGATTTGCTGGCGATGGACGCCTGCCGCCCGCATGGCGACCAACTCATTGTGTTGAGCCAAACCACCAATGCCGATCAATGTGCCGATCAGTGCGGCAAACGGAAAGATGTCATACAGCCTTCTGGGGCTCGTTTGGATGAGATACATCATCATTGACCAAAGCCCATAGTCTCCGGCCAGGTCGCGCACTTCCCGAATCAATTCAATGAGGCTATAGAGTCCCAACAAAAGACAAGAGACCCCGGCCACCGCCACCAAGACTCCTCGAGCCAAGTAACGAACCAAGACCTGCTCGTGAGGCCAATCCGTCACCATAAACGCCACCGCCACACCCAAAAACCCGCCACCAAGACAGCAAGCGCGCCGTGAATCGGCCACAAACCTAGGCCCTCGATGCCCTCGGCTTTCTCCATCCACACCAAGCCCACATGCACGGCATTGGAGTAGACCAGATAAGCCACCATCGCCACCACCAAAGTCACAAAACGGCCAGTTCGGGGTGGGCGCCAGGCCAGTGGAATGGCCAAGACACCCAGTAACAAGGCCGCCATCGGTGGGGCCAATCGCCAATGCCACTCTCGCCACATCGAGGCGTTTTCTCTGGGTTTTAGCTCAACCAGTGACATCGCCATCTGGGTGGTGGATGTGGCTTCTGTTGCCGGTGCGGGCAAGCGAACAT
>JALQZL010000115.1 GCA_023258355.1 Wenzhouxiangellaceae bacterium
CTGGCTTCTGACAATGTGCCCCGCGTTGTCCAACGAACCAAACGGTCGGGTCTAGGCACCCACTCCAGATCGACGCGAGATTGTGTCCCCCACCCCTCCACGTGCTCCCAAAAGACAGTTTGAGTCCCTCGGATTACCGCCGTCTCGCCCACTGGTCGAGCGATTCGATAACGGGAGCTCAACCTAGGATTGAGGCTGCCTGATTTGACGCGAATGGTGGCATCCAAATCGCTCAGCCCCGTCAATCCGCCCCCCACAATAAAACGAAGCCCCAACCTGGTGTTGTTATTGTCATCATCGAGCCCCAACGCACTCAGGCCATCACCCGAGACATCTTCATCTTTGGCGACCAACAGACGCACACGGTCTGAAAGCCTAGGCAGGACCAGGTTGGCACGGACTTGAAGCCCAGCATCCGCCCCGCCACCTTGGTCCCAGCCCAAAGCACTTCTGACCCGAATAAAACTATTGACCGGGTTCTCTTCTAAGGATCGCGGATCTCCAAAGAACCCATCGAACCAAACGGCGGGAGCGCAGAGTCTTTCATTCAAATAGGAGTAGGATCGATCTAACCAAGAATCAGACACCGCTTCATCTTCACAAACTTGCTCTGAGGTGTCTGGGTGCTCCGCAGAGGCCTGAACAATGACATCACTGGATGACAATTGATTTTTTTCTGGCGCTTTATTTTGGGCAAAAAGACTGGTGGCACCCAACGCAAGCCCAATAACAACAGCATTTCCTGAAAAGAATATAAGATTTTTCTGATTTTTAATCTTTGTCAATGCCATTCGACAGCCCCAAACGCTGGTGCTAGGTTAAATCTGCAAGATCATAAAAATTCACTCATTACCTCGAAAAGAGGGGGGAAACTTATGGAACGATATTATCACTCAGCCGTCATTGCCGTCATCAGCACTCATGCTAACCGCGCTTCTGTTGTCGAGCCAATGCTCAAACGCCTTGAATTGACGACTTTAAGCTTTCGGTCCTGTGCTCACTTTTTACAACACAGCCCGACAAGCGCTGTCGATCTCATCATCATTGAGGGCTACACCTTGACCCAAGTCGAGCTGCAATTCTTAAAAGCCATGCGAGACAGTCCGACAGACTCTGCGCCAATTATCGTTATTGTGGGGAATAACGATGACCGGCTAGCCAGTATTGCACTCAAAGCAGGCGCAGATGACTTCATGCGAAAGCCTTTGCAACAGGCTGAACTCATGGCCAGGATAGAGCGCAGTCTCAGGCACAGCCTCTATCCACGCATTGCGAGGACCAAATTTGGCTGCTTTGAGTTTCTGATCGACCAAAGACAGTTGGCGTTTAAGGGCGACATCATTCGCTTGAGACCACGCGAGTTTGACTTACTGCTTTGTCTGTTTCAACAAGAGGGACGGGTTGTTCCGAGAGAAGTCTTATTGGTCAATGTCTGGCAGACCGTACCCAGTTTGCCCACTCGCTCGATTGACACCTATGTCAGTCGACTGAGAAAAAGATTCAGCCTGAATGGAAAGTCTGGCTGGAGCCTGATCAGTGTGTATCAACGTGGCTACTGCATCGTCGAAGACCACTCAGCAGCTGATGTTGATCTGGCAGAGGCTGCTGAAGATGCGCCTGATTACGATGTCACCATCAAGAAGATCCCGCCACCCAAGAAGGGCTAAGTACACTTTGTTTGTGCTTTTTTGTCACTAGCTGATTGACAGCCTCACACGCTTTCACGTGACTGTGTGTGGCTGTCGATCATTTTCAGTATTTTGGGTATACTAAGGCCACTGGGGAAAGGTAGGCACTTTAACAAGCAAAGGGGGATTCAATGTCACCACTTGACAATCCATGGCGCATTGCCATCGTGGACCAAAAGTCTGGGCCACCTAAGTTATGGCGAAGATCGCTGGACAGCAACCACGACATCCAATTTTTTCGCTCGTGCGATGAACTACTGCGTGCTTTCGATCTCAACCCTGAGGATTGTCACAACAACACGCCGCATCTGCTGATTATTGACTGGGATGGATGCGACGGAAATGCGGGTCGGTTTATGAACCATCTCAGACACACCCAAGAGAATGGCACTGCCGTGCTCGCCGTTGTTGATGAGAACAAACCACGCCACAGTACTGACGCCTGTCACGCCGGCGCCAATGAGTTTATTACTCGCCCAATTGATCAATTTGAATTGAGTACTCGGGTTCAAAACCTGTTGATCCACCGACCCAGAAACCTTTCCATACCAGAGCACTACCCGCCTTTCAGATTTGACCTAAACCGTAGAACAGTGGCGTATGACGGCAAACTGCATCGCCCACGACCGAGGGAGTTTGATCTGATGCTTTATTTTTTCAGACGACCCAATCAAATTATCCCGCGCAGCATACTGGCCGAGCGGGTTTGGCTAGGAGAGTCTGACGAGTGCCGATCGGTAGATACCTACATCAGTCGCGTGCGAAGACTATTTGGCCTCAATGGCCAAAGTGGCTGGATTATTCGATCTGTGTACGGCAAAGGATACTGTTTGAAATCTCATGTCGATGGGTGATCGATTGGTCCAGTACGCGTTTTTGTTAGAAACCCTGTGATCGCATGACCCAGTGCCCTTGCCATCACATACAGACAAGGAATCAAGACCAAGCTAAGCAACATGGCACTCATCAATCCGCCGATCACTGCAATTGCCAGTGGTTGCATCAAATTGGCACCAGAGCCCATACCAATGGCCAAAGGAAACATACCGGCCACCGTGGTGAGTGTGGTCATCAAAATTGGCCGAAGCCGAATGCCGCCCGCCTCAATCACCGACTCACGCACATCGAGACCTTGCTTGAGGCCGCGCTCGATATATTCCACTAGCAAAATGGCGTTGTTCACCACGATCCCAATCAGCAAGATGATGCCCAAGAAAGCAGGTGCCGATAAGGGTGTTTGTGTCATCAACAGCAATCCAACCACACCAATGATGCTCAAAGGTGCGGCAGACATAATCACGATTGGATTGGATAAGCGCTCATATTGCACCGTCAAAACCACAAAGACCAAAAACAAAGCCAGTAAGATCACCGTCAACATCTCTCGATCTGTCTCAGCGATCGCTTCAAATTGCCCACCATAAATCACGCCATAATTATCTGGTAGACCCAGCTGATTCACTTGCGCTTGGATCGCTTCCATGATGCTACCCACATCACTCACCTCAGTATTAAAGCTACCCGTAATGCGTTGAACTCTCACTTGGTTTTCACGTTCGATATCTTCCGGGCCGTCGCCTAGGTCAAAATTGGCAACCTCGGAGAGTTGAATCGGGCGACCATTCGGTGCCGCAATCATTAATTGCCCCAATTCATCTGGGCTGGCAGTAACCTCTCTGGGTAGCCGAACCCGAACATCATACTCATTGATCCCTGAAGAGTAGCGCGTTGGAATGGCGCCTGTGACCGCATCTCTCAACGAACGGCCCACTTCTGCCACATTTAGCCCCAACGCGGCGGCACGCTCTCGATCAACATTAATATTGAGCAAAGGCATGCGATCTTCCCGAGACATCTGAAGATCAGCGAGCCCAGGCACAGTACCCAACCCCTCCATGAGCTCCCGTGCCAGAGCGCGCATTAAATCAAGATCATCTCCAACGATCATCAATTCCATGTCATCACCTGATGACCCAAAGTTCAGCCCAGGAATTCTTGGCGGACGTATCCAAATTCCGGCATTGGGAATATCAAGGCTTCGCAAGATTTGGGTGGCTTCAGTGACCCATACCCCGCCCGGCATCTCTGGTCGTAATGACGCATCGGATAGCACCACATCCATGCGCGCACTGCCTGGTCGCTCTGAGACCACACCCCCATATAAGTGACCACCAGTGAGCGCAAAGACACTCTCCACATAAGGCATGTCCTCGAGCGCATCCTCCACCATTTTGGAGGCCAGATTTGTTTGCTCTGGCGATGTGCCGGCGGGTAACCACATTCTGACTTCTACTTGCCCGTCATCAAGCTGCGGTAAGAATTCTGTGCCTAACTCATCGATTAATGCCAATGATACGAAGAACAGAACGAGCGAAGTGCCAACGATTGGCCAGCGCCACTCAAGGATCCGTGATAACAGTGTCCGATAGCTCTGCACCAATAATTCAATGCGCCCATCTATCCACAAAAACATTCGACTTTCATTGAATCGCGATGTAAAGGTCACTTTGCCAAATTGCGCCGCAAGCATCGGTACCACCGTAAGCGCCACAGCCAAAGAAGCAACCACGGCAAAAGAGATGGTCAAGATCAATTCTTTAAAGACCAACGCGGCCATGCCCGTGATCAACAAGAAAGGCACCACAGCAGCCAAATTGGTCAATGTGCCTGCGGTGATGGCGGATACCACTTCGTCCGCACCATCGTGAGCCGCCGTTTGAGGATTTTTGTCATATTGATCTTGGTGTCTGGCAATGTTCTCCAACATCACAATGGCGTTGTCGAGTAACAGACCCACGCCCAAAGCCAAACCACCCAAACTCATCACATTAAGCGTGAGACCGCCCAAGCCCATCAGCGCAAAAGTAAACAAGATAGCCAGCGGGATCGACAGTCCAATCACGAAACTCTTACGTAGTGATCCAAGAAAGCCCAAGACCACCAGCATGGCAAGACTCGCACCTAAAATCGCTGCCGAACTGACAGCCTCAACAGATCCCCGAACAAAGTAAGCGCCATCTCTGGTCGCTTCCCAATCGATGTCTGCCGGAATAAAGCCTGAGGCATCAAGGCGCTCTACCGTCGAGTTGATGGCATCAACTACCTCAACCACATTGGCATCAGGCAATTTATAAATGGATAACTCAGTGGCAGGCACGCCATTGAGTCGTACGAACACCCGCTGCTCTCGAAAACCATCACGGACATCGGCCACCTCGCTCAATCGAATCCGACGATCAGAGCCTGGTATAGTCA
>JALQZL010000116.1 GCA_023258355.1 Wenzhouxiangellaceae bacterium
GTGGGGATAATGATGCTTAGCTGAAGCATGGCCTTAGCTGCCTATGATTTCAGTGACCAGTCTAATCGAAACTCATCGAGTGGAGAAGCATCTGCTTTGGAATGTTTGGCATACTAGCTTTACTGGTCATCGGTGGCCCGACTTGGGGTGAGATTATGTTTGAGTTATTCGCACTGGGCTTTGCATTTGGGCTTGGGCTGGCGGTCCGCTTGGTCGGCTTGCCGCCGTTGGTTGGCTTTTTGCTGGCCGGTTTTGGCCTCAATCTCGTTGATCAGCAATTTCAGGTCTTGCCTGACTATACGCTCGATGTTCTCGGCCATGTCGCTCATTGGGGCGTTTTATTGCTCTTGTTTACTGTGGGCTTAAAACTGAAGCTGGGTCAATTGACACAAAGCCATGTTGTCAGCACTGGATTAGTCCACTTCATTCTGTCGACGCTACTGTTTGTCATGGGGCTACGGTTTTTCATCACCCCAGATTGGATAGATGCCCTTTTGCTTGGCATGGCGCTCAGTTTTTCAAGCACCGTTCTCGCAGCCAAAATTTTAGAGAGCAAGCGGGAGCTCACCGCGTTTCATGGGCGGACCGCCATTGGGATCTTAATCATCCAAGATCTCTTGGCTTTGCTGGTTCTCTCTGTCTGGGGGGATCAGGCCCTATCACCTTGGGCGGCCTGCCTGCTACTGTTGCCGCTGTCGAGGCCTGTGGTGCATCGCTTGTTGGATTATGCCGCACACGATGAGCTCTTGATCTTAATTGGGATGGTCTTGGCTTTGGTGGTCGGTGGGCTTGGATTTTCCACCCTTGGCTTATCGTCAGAGTTAGGCGCACTTGCTATGGGTATGCTGCTCGCCAGCCATGATCGATCTCAAGACATCTCTGAGGCACTGTGGGGCCTTAAAGAGTTATTTCTGATCGGTTTTTTTCTCCAGATAGGCATGTCTGGCTTACCCACCACAAGCGATTGGCTGTTGGCACTGGGTTTGCTATTGGTTCTGCCACTGAAGGGGGTGCTGTTTTATGCGCTTTTGGCTGTGGCTCATCTAAGGGCTCGTAATGCCTTTTTAGCGGCGCTTAGTTTGACAGCGTATAGCGAATTTGGGTTAATTGTTGCGGCGGGCGTGCCCATGCTCAATAACTACATGGTGTCATTGGCTCTGGCTGTTGCGCTGTCATTTGTGATCTCGGCACCTCTGAATCGTTCGGCTCATCCTCTGGCAGAGCGCCTCGAGCCGCTGCTGGTGCGTCTAGAAACTCAACGGCGTCACCCAGATGAAGTACCACCAGACCTGTCAGGCGCTAAAGTGCTCATTTTTGGAATGGGCCGCACCGGGACGGCTGCTTTTGATGCACTTAAGACACAATCAACCCTTTTGGGCATTGATTCGGACCCTTATCGGGTGGAGGAGCATGCATCACTTGGGAGACAGGTGGTGCTAGCGGATGCGGAAGACGCCAATTTCTGGGCATCTGTGCAGTTGACTGCTTTGGAGGCGGTCATTCTCGCCATGGATGATATCGAGGCCAAGTTAATTGCGACCAGAAAACTGAGAGATCTCGGCTTTGAGGGGCCAATTGTTACGCACGTGATGCATCAAGATCGGGCGGAAGAAGTCAAAGAAGCGGGTGCAGACGAGACCTATTTGACCATGGCTGAAGCAGGGACCAGTCTGGCCCGTCATGCCGTTGAGTGCTTGGCGCGTGATCATGGCTCAAAGCAGGCCCCAGCAAGCAAATAGGGCCATTTGGGGCTTGACAGAAAGAGCGATCGGGCTAAAATGGAGAGCTTGGATGTTGAAGCATCTGCATGCGGGAATAGCTCAGTTGGTAGAGCACAACCTTGCCAAGGTTGGGGTCGCGAGTTCGAGTCTCGTTTCCCGCTCCAAATGACACTAAAAGCCCTGGTTTTCGCCAGGGCTTTTTTATGCGACTGTCCAAAGCACCCACAATCGGTTACAATTTTCAGGTTCACCGAGGGCTAGATGGCAGAGTGGTGATGCAGCGGCCTGCAAAGCCGTGTACCCCGGTTCGATTCCGGGTCTAGCCTCCACACCCAACCTAAGCCCGGGTGGCGGAACTGGTAGACGCAAGGGACTTAAAATCCCTCGAAGGAAACTTCGTGCCGGTTCGATTCCGGCCCCGGGCACCAAGACACGCAGTATCTCCAAGCAGTCTCACCTTATCTGGGAGTGAGACTAGCTAATTACTTAGCTCAAGATGAAAAAAATGAGTGCCGAGACTTAACAAAGGGTCTGCTCGACGCATGGGTTGTTTTTAATCAGCTCCCAAGATCGTAATAGCACGGTGTCCGCGCATTGTTTTGCCGAGGAACTGGAAGCGAGCTAGGTGGATGGCTAGGAGAATCGGTCTGGTTTTGGATTTAAAAAAGGTTTACACTTCTGTTGGCCCTTCGGTGTCTTGCACGCGACGACTAAGGTTACCCTTTTAAGGTAGCACTGGCTAAAAGAAAATAAAAGAGAGGCAGCTGGCCTGACCTTTCTATCAAGAGGAGTAAACCCTGCACAATGCTGTCAAACGAGCGCAATAGAGTCTTAGGTACTGTTAAGAACGTTGGGTCTACGTTCATGCTCGTGTTCTCTATAGTGCTTATCGTTGGGCTCATATTCACTGGTCAGACAAATCTCGCGCAAATTTTACACCCTGCGCTAGTGTTTATCGTCCTTCTTGTGGCCGTGACCTGGCTGTCAATCGTTGAAGGTGGGCAAGCCTCTTTGGTCGGCCTGGCGCCGGTCAATCGTGAGCTCTACGCCGAGTCACATAAGATTGCGTATAAAAGCTGTAGCAACGCGCATAGTGAATACTCTCTTGACCGTTATCTGCTTGGCCGTCAATTTCTGGTCGTATTTATTGTTTTTGCGTTGAGCATGGCCGGTGATCCGATTGCCGGAGCCGATCTCTTTGATCTGCCTCAGTGGGTCTTGAACATATTTTTGGTCTTTGGGCTTGCCATGATCTTGTTCACAACGATGTGCGGTCAGCTAAACTCGCAAGTCAACGCATCGCACTGCATGCTCGATTATCTAAATACTTGGCCAAACTATTTAACGCTTAGAATCGCAAAGGCCATCGAGTTTTCAGGCATCGTTCATGCGTCCTATATCATTCAAATCCTGGTTTCAGCCCTTGCAGGAAAAAAAGCCGATACCAGCGCGCCAGTGCGCTCTGATCTGTACAACCTTTTTTTCTATTTTCGATGCTTCATCTCTTTGGTTCTTCTGATCTTTGCTTTGGTCGTCACGATCGCTGCTCTCTTCGAAGGCAAGACAACGATGTGGGAGAGTGTTCCTAATGTTGTCGCGGTATTACTTTTTGTCTTGCTGATGTGTGTTGTTGGTTTGCTTGAGGGTATGCAGATCGCGTTTTTTGCTGTCTCCAAGCTGCCAGAGGATGAGCGTGGTGATAGCTACTGGGCGAAAAAGACATGTGGCCTGCTGTTTCGGGGAGATGCTCACAATTTGTCAGGATTCATGATTGGGCGCCAGCTGTGCGTGGTTTCTTGCATGTTTTTTATTGCTCGAGTCACCTCGTTCAACATTGATCCTGGCGCTGGAGACGCCACCCTTTGGGGCATGCCAACGGCTGCACAGATTTTTCTCAACACAGGCTTTCTGGGTGCATTGATCACTACGATTCTGGCTTCAATTGCTTGGCAGCTGGTTGCCTCAGCCTTTCCTGTCGCATTTCTATCTAGCCCCTTCACCTATGCGCTCTTGCGTCTGTGTCTCTTCCTTGAGTCGACAGGAATTTGCAACGGGTCTTATGTCATTGCCTGGATTCACAGGAAGCTCAGTGGCTTCCAGCGAGATGAGGTCTATATTGGAACAGCTGAGGAGCGTCGTGCGCAAGCAAAAGCTGATAATTTGGGGAATCTCCCCGTTGGTGCGGGTCATCTCGTAAAACTTCCCGCATTCGTCGAGGACGCCCCAGAGGCTCTCAAGGAACTGGCTCTCAAAGACAGTGAGGTTCATGAATATATCTCCTCGATCCATGATCAGCGTAATCATGAAAAACTGAGCTCGATATAGGTCTAACTTGATGTTTCTCAGCTGCTCTGAATTGGAAGATTAACGGGGAGCTGGGAAAGAGAGATGTGAATCAAGTGAGGGCAAGGCGAATCTGCCAATACAAATCCCGTGGAAGAACCATTGTGGGCCTCGCGTTTTCCGGACTCACTATTCTCTCAGTTGAGTCAAGCAGAGTGGAAGTATGAGAGTTGCTGCTTAGCGGGATGCTAACGCCACCAGCGTTCTGTATTTATTTTCTATTTCCAGCCCGCCCTGTGCCTGCGTTAAGGCAAGCGAGCGGAAGTGGAGCCTGCAGGCTGCGGTAACCAAAACATTGATTCAAAACTAAATACACAATAGGCCGATGGATTTGTCTGCACGGTGGCATTACATTGAACGGGTTTGAGCTTGGTCATGAGGGCGAAAATTTATTGCCAGAAGGGGTTCACAGAGGCCTTGTAAAGACAGATTGGGCACCATGCATGGCCAGTTCTCCTAAAAGTCGTTAAATTACTCGAAGGAAACTTCGTGCCGGTTCGATTCTGGCTCTAGGCACCATCGAGATCGACACATGAAAAGCCAGAGTCAAGTAATTCGAAAATGCGGACTTGTGAGGCAAAAGGTTTTCTTTGCTTAAGAAAAAAAATGTAGCGATGGGATTCTCTGGTTGTAAACTGTAGCGTGAAACTATTTCATGTTGGAGTATCCGAATGAGTAGACAACTAATTGCGATGCTTGCTGCTATCGTTTTATTGAGCGCCGTCAGTAGCGCCTCTGCTGAAAGCGTCCGCTGGTGTTTAGAAGATGCCATTTTTGAAGCGCCCGATGGTACGTCACTCACTGGCTACTTTGATTACGATGCTGCTCAGTCAAA
>JALQZL010000117.1 GCA_023258355.1 Wenzhouxiangellaceae bacterium
CGTGGCATATTTAAATTCATGATGTCATCTCATCTAAGTGAAGCCAAAACCAAGGTTGGCTATTTAAAATTCAAAGGTCGGTGCATCCTCTGCGCCCACCAAACGAGGAATGTCAGTCTCAAATAAACTGTCTACTGACCAATCACCAATTGCTGTTTGTTTCATGCAGATCGCCTCCATGGCTGGAGAGTCACCACGTATCGCAAATAAGCAACCGCCGACGCTCACTTTGGCCTTCAAAAGCTCTGGGACCTGGGCACTTGAGCCGGTGATCACCACACAATCAAATGTCCCTTCGGGCAGATCTTCTAAAGACAAACCATCGGCCTTAATCACTGTGACATTGTCTGTCTCAGACCGTTCCAACCGACGCATGGCAGACTCGGCAATCTCTGGGATGATTTCAAGCGTGGTCACCTGCGCACCCAGATAAGCCATGCAGGCTGCCAAGAATCCTGAGCCTGTTCCGATTTCCAACACCGACTGACCAGGCTGAAGATTGAGTGCCTGCAAAACGCGCCCCTCTTCCACAGGCTTCATCATGACCTGTTCATGGCCGAGTGGGATGCGGACATCCATAAAGGCCAGTTTGCGATAACGAGATGGCACAAAGTCCTCTCTGGGCACCGCTTTGAGCGCATCCAGTGCCCGCTCATCCAGCACATCCCAGGTGCGGACTTGCTGTTCAATCATGTTAAACCGTGCTTGTTCGATGTTAGTGGCCATACCCTGTGATCTTTAATTGGTTGAAGATTCCAAGCTCTATTGTAACGCCAGCCACCCCGCCTGTGACCGTGCCCAAGGTCATGGTTGGTCGATTTGGCTAGCGATATGGGCGAGTCGCAGTGCTATGATGAGCGCTATGGGTGATGAGCACACCACATCAGCGCCTTGGCGCACGAATTTATTGTCGTATGTCTCACGGCTAGACGGCCGTGCATTGGTTGAAATCAACACGGTTGTGATTCATGCCACCGAGCTGCCCACATTGGCCATGGCTCGGGAGTTTGCTGAAGTCATCCACTATCCGGGGAGCCAAACTGGGAACAGTGGGCACTTTTATATTGATCAGGCAGGCCAAATCGCATGCTGGGTCAGCATGGATAGAGTCGCGCATCATACGGTTGGCTATAACCAGACCTCATTGGGCATTGAACTTGTTCATCCAGGTCGCTATCCCAACTGGCTCGATAGTGACCAACAAGCATGGGATGTGCCCTATCCTGAGGCACAGATTGATGCATTGGTGTCGCTACTGCGCTATCTAAAAAACACCTTACCTCAACTCCACCACATTGCAGGCCATGACGAACTGGACACCACCTTGGTGAAAGCCAGTGATGATCCGACAAAAACAGTGAGAAGAAAGCGCGATCCGGGCCCCACTTTCCCATGGCCTAAAGTGCTTGAGGCAAGTCAACTGATGCCACTGCTCCCTAAACACTGAAGGTTGCTGACACCGTGGACCCGCTAAGCTTACCGACCCCTGCTGATATCGCACCTGCCTATGCACGGATTGAGTCTGTGGTGACGAAAACGCCGATCATGCGAAGCGATGTGTTGGATAAGCGACTTGGCGCTCATATTTTCTTCAAATGCGAGCATCTACAAAAAACAGGTTCATTTAAATTTCGTGGGGCCAGCCATGCCGTCTCTTATTTGGACGATACCTGTCCAGGAGTCGCCACCCACTCATCAGGCAACCATGGGGCAGCACTGGCTCTGGCCGCATCCACCAGAGGCTTTGGTGCGGAGGTGGTGATGCCACGCAATGCCATAGCCGCCAAGATCAAGGCAGTCGGCACTTATGGCGGTCGGGTACATTTTTGCGAACCTACTCAACAAGCCCGTGAGGCGGGCTTGGCGCAGTGGATAGACCAAGGTCTCGTGGCGATCCCACCCTATGACCATCCGCATATTATCCAAGGCCAAGCCACCGCTGCCTGGGAACTGCTAGCACAGGTGCCAGAGCTGGATGTTTTGGTCGCCCCCATTGGTGGTGGCGGTTTGATCAGCGGAACAGCGCTGGCTGCTTTGGCACGGGGCCAAGGCACTGTCCCCGAGGTGATTGGCGTTGAGCCGCAAGGTGCCGATGACACCTATCGCTCTCGGGCCTTGGGCAGGCGTGTTGATGATCACCACCCTGACACAGTGGCCGATGGCCTGAGGGCTTTTGTGGGTGAGATGAATTTTGAGTTGATTCAAGCCCACGTGAATGATGTGCTGTGTGTCACAGAGGACGCCATTATCGAGGCCATGCGTCATCTGATGAGCGACCTCAAACAACTCATCGAACCATCGGGGGCCGTGCCAATGGCTGGCCTATTGGCTCACAAGAAAAAATTTGAAAACAAACGGGTGGGTGTCATTTTATCCGGTGGCAACATGAATCTGCCCCAGTCACTCATCGATGTGGAAGGGGTGGCTGCCTAAATCTTCGGCTTTGAAGCGCTTATCAGATGGAACTTTGGTTACTACGTCATGCAAAAGCAGCGCCCAACTCTCCTACGGGGCGGGATCGAGATCGGCCACTTAGCGAGAAGGGCTTGGCACAATGCGATCGCCTTCATGATTGGCTAACCCATCACATGGCCAATCACGCAGTGCCCTCAAAGGTTCGATTTTCACCAGCCACAAGGACGCGCCAAACCACTGAGGCCATGATTCAAGACCTTCCTGTGACCACACCTCAGCCAATGGATGCGTTAATCGGCGCCAGTACAGTCGATTTGGTTGACATTATTAAAGCCGAGCTATCAAGCCATGAGGGGTTATGGCTGATTGGTCACAACCCAGGCCTTGAAGAGGTGGTTGCTTGGTTGTCTCGGCCACTGGGCTGGCCTGGCTTGACACCGGGTACTTTGCTGCGTTTCCAGATTGAGGGTTCGATACACGCCGGTTGTGCGGATGTTCTCGAAATCGTTCAACCCAAAGAGTGAAGGTAGAGCTTTGCTAAGTACTCGATACCCGCCTGGTCTACCTCGCTAAAACGCTCGGGCAGAGGGCTGTCAATATCCAACACACCGATCACCGCGCCAGCGCTGATCAATGGCACCACCAGCTCTGAACGAGAGGCCGGATCACAGGCAATGTGGCCCGGAAAAGCATGCACATCCGCTACCCGTTGTGTGGTTCGGCTCGCCACAGCCTGCCCACAAACCCCTTGGCCGATTTCGATCCGAACACAGGCCGGTTTACCTTGAAAAGGCCCGACCATAAGCACTGGTGCCCCACCGCCCATCGGATCATCATCAAGAAAATAAAAGCCAACCCAATTGAGGTCAGGCAGGTGCTCAAAGATCAAGGCGCTGAGATTGGCTGCATTACTGACTCGGTGGGTTTGACCCATCAGTAACCCGTGAGCCCATTGCGCGAGCTCTCGGTAATCTGAACTGAGATGCGCTGCATCAAAAGGCAGTGCTGTGGTTGTTTGAATCTCCATCGGCTTAGTGTATCGATTCTTTGAGTCACTGCGTGAATAATGTCGGCGTGATGAATATCAATAATTCACGTCTTTGGTCTTCGCGGTTGTTTCTCTCAAACAATTTTCCAATGCCTGGGAGCGCTGACAACCCGGGCACACGCGCATTGAGCTGGTTGTCTTGTTCTTGGAAAATTCCCCCCAGCACCAACGTTTGGCCCTCACTGACCCAAACTCGGGTGCTTAGTTGTCGTGTGTCGATTGAAGGCACCGAACCCCCTCGCCCCGTTTGAAAAATTTGACCCACGGTATCTTGGGTGATATTCAAGTCCAACTGAATGCGGCCATCTTGCAAAATCACAGGCTGGGCCTTCAGGGCCAAGACCGCCTCACGAAACTGAACACTGACCGCACCGCCCTGTCCCCCCTCACCATTCTGGACAGCTTCAAAGGGCACAGCGACCCCTTGTTGAATGGATGCCTCTGCGCGATTGGCCACGAGTATGCGAGGTGTCGAAATAACCCGGCCTTGACCCGAAGCCTCTAAGGCACCGAGCTCGGCATCCAGCCGATAGGGGGAACTTAAAAGCGCCAAATTGATGGCCCCTGTGGCCCCATTCACAGGAAGAGTGATCGTCGCAGCACTCGTGGTATCGGAAGCTTCGGCTTTGGATTTTTGGATACCAAACTGAATGCCCAATGCCCTATTGAAGTCACGGTTGGCGATCACAATCCTTGACTCAATTAAGACCTGTTGCTGTGGTTGGTCATAAGCTTTGAAATGCTCATTGAGTCGGTCGAGTGTCGCTTGCGTATCTCTGACCCAGACTTGGTTGGTCACCTCATCAATCAGGTGGAGTCCACGTGGTGTCATCATCACATCAATCCAGTCACCCACCTTGATGACATCGCGATGAGCAAGCGTGAAAGTGTGTTCGACCAGGGGTTGCGACTGATCTAATTGATTCCAATGTCTTGCATTGGCAACAATCCAAGTCCCGCTGATTAAACGAGACTCCAAGCCTGTCATGGCATCCAATAGTGCCAGCACTTCGGATACGGGCGACTCAATCACTTGAAGTGTCACTGGCGTCTCCACCGGCTCAATCAAGAGAATATCCAAAGCTGATTCCATCGCCAGTTGTTCAATGACCAAAGCCACTGAGACATGACTCAGACG
The DNA here is from genome assembly GCA_023258355.1 of Wenzhouxiangellaceae bacterium. GTDB lineage: Bacteria > Pseudomonadota > Gammaproteobacteria > Xanthomonadales > Wenzhouxiangellaceae > Wenzhouxiangella. The sequence goes on from JALQZL010000117.1 coordinate 4,602, forward strand.
CAAGCTCACCATTGGGTCTTGTGGCGAGCCTTGGCTTGCCCACAATGGACCCGCCAAAAAAAGGACCCAGAGCCACCGAGTGATCATGGCCATGCCCAAAGATGATTGGCAGTGCTGTGGGGACTCACCAACCGCACGCCGTCATCCCCAATCTCATCCACGCGCCAGCGTCCCTCATCAAGCCACATATCTGGCCGCAGGCTGTGTAGCTGACCGGTGGGATCGAGTACCCATGCAAATGGCCTGCGAT
>JALQZL010000118.1:0-234 GCA_023258355.1 Wenzhouxiangellaceae bacterium
GTGCCTTTGCCAATCAATGGTGGCAAGGGAACCCAGCGGCGGTTTGTCTGCTCGAAAGTTGGCCTACAGAGCGCATGCTCCAGCAGATTGCTGCGCAGAATAATCTCTCAGAAACGGCGTTTTTGCTGGCACCACAGATCTCTTTGGAGCACGCTTCGCCGATTGAGCTTCGGTGGTTTACGCCCACGTGTGAGGTTGACCTGTGTGGCCATGCCACCTTGGCCACCGCACATG
>JALQZL010000118.1:244-4539 GCA_023258355.1 Wenzhouxiangellaceae bacterium
CTGGGTATGCCTTTGGATGCACAATTGACATTCTCCACACGCAGTGGCGCTCTGGTGGCCTATCGAGATGAAGCGACTTTGGCGATTGAATTGCCAGCTCAGGTGCCCTCACGAGTAGAGACTAACCATGACTTTGCTCAATGCATGGGTGGTCGGCCTCCAAAGGAAGTCTGGTTCAATGATGATTATCTCCTTGTCTACGACTCACCCACCGAGGTCAAATCGCTGGCGCCTAACTTTGAACTGCTTCACAAAATAGATGGCCGAGGCGTCATCACCACTGCGCTTTCGGTTGACGATGAGGAAACGGACTTTGTGAGCCGGTTTTTTGCACCAAAAGTGGGTGTCAATGAAGACCCGGTGACCGGCTCAGCGCACAGCAAGTTGGTTCCATTTTGGACCCAACGACTGCAAAAAGTTTGGGTACGTGGTTGGCAATGCTCGGCAAGAGGTGGTCGCATCATCGGCTGTCACCATGAGTCGAGCGTCATACTTAAAGGCGGGGCAGTCACCTTCAGCCAGGCAACGCTTGAGCTGCCTGTTTTAATGAATGAGGAGCAAGATTAAATGGGCTCAATGCAAGCCATCATTGTCGTGGCGTATTTGCTGATCATTTTTTTCATCGGTCTTTGGGCGGCGCGGTTTGTGAAGACCACCGATGATTTCTTGTTGGCGGGTCGTCGACTTGGCTGGATTTTAGCCACCGCCGCTTTGGCCGCAACCCATTTCGGGGGCGGGTTTGTCATTGGCACCGGTGCTTGGGCATACCAGTATGGGCTCAGTGGGATTGCCTACGCCCTGGGTGTGGGGCTGTCTTTGTTGTTGCTGGCCGTTGTCGCCGCTGGCCGCATGCGCAGACTCGGTTTGATGACGGTGCCAGACTATTTGGCACACCGTTATCAATCCAATGCGGTTCGTATCCTAGGCGCAGGTCTGTCTTTACTGGCCATCATCGGTATTTTGGGCGCCCAAGTCTGGGCCTCCCAGGGGGCGCTGTCATTGCTGGGTTTGGATCCCACCACAGCAGCCTTGGTGGCCAGTCTGGCTTTTATCGTTTACACCACAGCCTCCGGTTTGTGGGGCGCCACACTGACCGACGTGGCCCAATTGGCGGTGATCTTCGTTGGCATTCCCTTGGTGACCTGGGGAGGGCTGGAGGCTGCCGGCGGATGGGTGGTGCTTACCGAAACCATTCGCCTTGCTGAACCTAGGCTGGTCTCAGAGGGTTACCTCGATTGGCTGGGTGGCGATGGTGTGCTGTTGCTACTGGCCATTATTCCAACGGTGATGTATACGTTAATCGGCCAAGACTTTTATCAGCGGCTGTTTGCGGCCAAGACAGACAAAATCGCCATTGGCGCTGCTGCTTTAGCCGGGATTTTGTTGATGAGCTATGCCATTTTCCCAGCGATCGCAGGGATCAGCGCGCGGGGATTATTTGGTGATGCGATTGAGCCCTCGCAAGCCATTGCCACCTTGGTGACAGAGGTACTGGGCGTGTGGACTGGTGCCATTGTCTTAGGGGCTGTGATCGCTGCCATTTTATCAACAGCTGATTCGCTCTTGATTGCGGGCACGGCTCACTTAACACATGATATTTGTCACAAAGGGCTGGGGTACCGCATTCCTGATGAGCACGCTTTGTGGGTCACCCGTGTGGTGACTTTTTCGATTGGCGTGTCGGCTTTATTGCTGGCCTTGGCAATGGAGGCGATCATTGAGTTGCTGTTACTAAGCTACACAATGTATGCGGCAGGTGTTTTCATTCCCGTGGTGCTGGGGCTTTATTGGTCTCGTGGAACCCGAGAGGGTGCCTTGGCCGGCATCCTGTTAGGCGCTGGGACAGGTATCCTTGCCAGTCAAGGAATGCTCATGGACGGGTCATGGCCACCCATTGTCATTGGGGCGGGCACTTCATTAATCGCCTTCGTTGGCGTCAGCTTACTCACCGAAGCTGGGGTGGCCAAGTGAGCGAGCGGGCAGAGCACACGAAATGGATGAATGAGGCGCTCAGTCTGGCGCGTGATGCCTTGGCTGCTGGAGAGGTCCCCATTGGGGCTGTGGTGGTGATGGACGGTGAAGTGATTGGTCGAGGGCACAATACGGTGATTCGTGATAACGACCCGACCGGACACGCTGAAATCAAGGCCTTGCGAATGGCAGCGGAGCGTTTGGGTAATTATCGATTGCCAGGCTGTGATCTCTACGTCACGCTTGAGCCCTGCGCCATGTGCGCCGGGGCGCTTGTCAATGCCCGCATTAAAACCGTGGTGTTCGGTGCGAGCGACCCGAAAGCGGGGGCAGCGGGCTCCCTATTCCAAGTGCTAAAAAATCCGCTTTTAAACCACCAGTGTGCTATTTTGGGGGGTATTGGTGCTGAAGATAGTGCGCAGCTTCTGCGAGACTTCTTTAAAATGCGCCGCTAACACTGGGTAGCAAGCCGAGATTTTGGTTATCTGCCACCCATTACTGGCGAAAAATAGGATGAATGACAATGAAACATGCCCTTATTTTGATGGTTTTGGCCGTGTTGGTTGCGTGTAACGCACCCGAGCAGACAGGCGATGAGGCAGTGAACCCACTGCTGGTCGATAGCACTTTGCCTTATGGCTTCCCGCCGTTTGACCAAATTAAGAATGAGCACTATGGGCCGGCTTTTGAAGCTGCCATGGCTGAGCATCAGACAGAGATTGAAGCCATTGCCAATAATGTCGAGCCACCCAGCTTTGAGAATACTTTTGAGGCACTGGAACGATCGGGACAGCGTTTGTCATATGTGGCGCGCGTGTTCTATAACCTCAATGGTACACACACGAATCCAGATATGCAGGCTGTTCAGCGCGAGTATGCTCCGAAACTCTCGGCACACAGCGACTCTATCTTGCTCAATCCTGCTTTGTTCGCTCGAATTGAAGCAGTCTATGCTCAGCGCAATGAGCTTGATCTCAATGCAGAGTCAGTGAGATTAATCGAGGAAACTTACACAGACTTCATTCGAGCCGGTGCGCAGTTGAGTGAGGAAGAAAAGACCCGCTTGAAAGAAATCAACGGTGAGCTTGCTCAGCTTGGCACACAGTTCAGTCAAAAGGTTTTGGCTGAAGTGAACGATTCAGCAGTGGTTTTTGACGATGTCGACATGCTGGCTGGCTTGAGCGATTCGCGCATTGAGGCCGCCGCTTCTGAAGCGGCAGCGCGCGGTCTGGAAGAGGGTCAATATGTGGTCACACTGCTCAACACAAGCGGCCAGCCACCCTTGGTCTCCATGACCAATCGCGAGGCGCGTGAGCGCCTGCACAAGGCATCCCTTGGTCGGGGCGCGCGCGGTAATGAGCACGACACACGTGAGACCGTCACCCAAATCTTGGCATTGAGACACGAGCGAGCCACCTTGCTCGGCTACGAGAGCCATGCCGATTACACCCTTGAGGTTCAGACCGCCGGTTCGGTGGATCGAATCAACGACTTGCACGCGCGTGTGGGGCCTATCGCTGTCGCCAATGCGCGCAAAGAGGGTGATGTGCTCCAAGCGATGATCGATGATAGCGCAGAGGCTGGGTTCGAATTGGCCTCCTGGGATTGGGCTTATTACACCGAAAAAGTGCGTCAAGAGCGCTATGACTTTGATGACTCACAAGTCCGCCCTTACTTTGAGATGAACAATGTCTTGGTTAATGGCGTGTTCTATTCTGCTGAGAAGCTATTTGGTATTACCTTTAAAGAGCGCACGGATCTTCCCAAGTATCACCCAGATACCAATATCTGGGAGGTCTTTGACGCAGATGGCTCACCCATTGGTTTATTCATTACAGATTTCTACGCCCGCTCATCAAAACGAGGTGGGGCGTGGATGAATTCTTATCAAATCTATTCAGGCATGCTCGGTGGAGCGCCTGTGGTAGGTAATCATCTCAATGTCACCAAGCCACCTGAGGGTGAGCCGGCCTTGCTGACATGGGACGAGGTGGTCACGATGTTTCATGAGTTTGGTCATGCCGTCCATGGCTTACTGACTGATGTCTACTACCCCAGTTTCTCTGGCACTTCTGTGCCCAGAGACTTTGTTGAATATCCATCACAAGTCTATGAAATGTGGGCAGATTGGCCTGAAGTGCTTCAGAACTACGCCGTTCACTACGAGACTGGTGAACCTATCCCCGGAGAGTTGCTTTCGCGCGTGATGGAAGCCGCCTTGTTCAATGAAGGTTTCCGGACCACCGAGTATCTGGCGGCCTCTATTTTGGATTTTGAATTGCACCAGTTGGATGCCGATGAGATACCCTCGCCGGAAATGTTGG
>JALQZL010000118.1:4549-4845 GCA_023258355.1 Wenzhouxiangellaceae bacterium
AGACTTTGAGGCGGCAACCTTAGCGAAATATGGCATGGACTATGCGCCTGTGCCACCTCGGTACCGACCCACTTACTTCTCTCACAGCATGGGGGGATACTCAGCGGGTTATTATTCCTATTTCTGGGCAGAAGTGCTGGATGCAGACAGCGTGCTCTGGATTAAAGAAAATGGCGGGTTAGATCGAGCGACTGGTGATCATTTCCGAGCGACGATCCTGTCGCAGGGTGGAAGCAAAGAAGCCATGGCACTGTATGAGGAATTCGCAGGTCGAATCCCAGGGATCGAGCCGTTAC
>JALQZL010000119.1 GCA_023258355.1 Wenzhouxiangellaceae bacterium
AAACGTCCCTGGTGGGCCTTGCGCTCTTACCCGCCCTGGCTTGGTCGCAGTGGGGTGGAGGTGCCTCTCCTGTTGAGATCGGTGAAGCCAAGCTCACCACCATGGCGCCCACCATGCAGGTCGCCGGGACGGTGGTCTCCAGAACCGATGCCTTCCTATCGGCTGAGGTCGAGGGTCGCCTGATCTCGGTGGCAGAGCCAGGGCAGCGTGTTGAAGCGGGAGATGTGATTGCCAAAATCGATGACCAAACGCTCACCTTGCGCGCCCAAGAATTGCGCGCTGAGATCGCGAGGGTGAAAGCACGACTCACCTTCACAGAGGCTGAGCTCAAACGGTTTCAGCGTCGTGCCGAGACCAATCTGGCGGCGGTCAGCCAAATCGAACAAACCCGTGCCGATCGTGATGTCGCCCAGAGCGATTTGGACATTGCGAACAGTCGCCTAGCCCAGGTAGAGACCCAACTGGCGCGAACTGAGATCAAGGCCCCATTCCCAGGGTTGGTAGTCGAGCGGGTGGCACAGGCCGGCGAGCGTGTGGGTGTGGGTGCACGGGTGGTCCGCTTATATAACCCTGATGATTTGGAAGTCGTTGCCCGCGCGCCCCTAAACTACTATCGGTATGTGCAATCGGGTGACATCCTCGGCGTGGTAGCGCGTGATGAGGAGATCGAGTCAGCGGTGCGTCGGGTCTACAGTGTGGGCGGTGAAAACACCCATGTATTCGAGCTTCGACTCGATATGAACGCCCCCTTAGCAGTGGGACAAACGGTACGTGTCACCATCCCGACGGCCGATCTTCGTCAAGTGCTGGCCGTCCCTCGGGACGCGTTGGTCTTGAGAGGCGATGGCATTGCTGTGTTCATTGTTGATGAGGACAATACCGCTCGGCGTATTCGTGTGACCACAGGGATTGGTGCGGGTGAGTGGATTGAGGTCCAAGGACCCATCCAGGCAGGTGATCGTGTGGTCGTGCGAGGGAACGAGCGCCTGCGTCCCGGCCAAGCGGTGAACATTCAGGGCGGTTAAGCGCCGACGGCAAACACCTGGTGCTCGCCATCATCGACGAGGCGCATGTGGCAATCATAGAGCTTGGAGAGATGTTGGGTGGTGAGCATCTCATGGGTGGGGCCAGCCAGCCATTGACCATTACCGAACAGGAGTAGACAGTGGCTGCAGTAACAGGTGGCCAAGTTGACTTCATGCAATGCCATCAATCCGCCTTTGGCGTGCTGACGAATCTGTTGTCCCACCACGTTTAAAACGCTGACCTGATTGGCGGGATCCAAATGATTGGTGGGTTCATCCAATAGCATCACCTGTGGGTCTTGCACCAGCAAAGTGGCCAAGGCCAAGCGGCGAGACTCACCACCAGACAAAGTCATGCATGAGCGGTCTCGACAGTCTGCTAAACCCATTTGATGGAGCGCTTGATCAGCCATGGCATGGTCATTGGCACCTTCATGGCCCCACGGTCCAATGTGTGGATGCCGACCGATCAAGACCGTTTCATGGCAGGTCGCTTCAAAAGCATATCGGGTTTGTTGAGTGAGCATGCCAAGGTGGCGTGCGATGGTTTTTCGGTCCAGTGAGGCCATGTTGTGACCCATGAGTTCGATCCGACCCTCGGTGGGTGGATGAAGGCCTGATAAGGTTTTCAGTAAGGTGGTCTTGCCAACACCATTTTGGCCCAAGACCCCCCAAAACTCATGGGGTCTGATGGCCAAAGACAACCCGTCGACCACGCACACATCCCCAATCGCCACCGCTAAAGCGTCGACGTTTAATAAAGGCGTGGATGATAAGGCAGTCATCTGATGCGAATCGCTTGGTTAAGCAGCAGCAAGAACAACGGCACACCTATCAAGGCGGTCAGCACCCCCACTGGCAATTGGTGGGGCGCCAAGACCGTGCGTGCGATGGTATCGGCAATGACCAAGAAGCTACCCCCAAACAAGGTGGCGGCTGGCACCAACAGGCGATGGTCGGCGCCGACGATCAACCGCATGAGATGAGGCACGATCAAGCCCACAAACCCAATGGCGCCTGCAATGGACACCGCAATGCCTGTCAGCAGGGATGCCAGCACGTAGACTTCCCAAAACCTCGCTTGGATGGACTCACCCAATAGCTGCGCTTGCAGTTGGCCTTGGGCCATCACATTCAGGTTTCTGGCCCGTAGCCACACCAAGGCCATGAGTAAAAAGACCCCACCGAGCCAAGCCGGTGAGAGTTGTGCGTAGCTAAGATCACCCATCATCCAAAACAGCATGCTCCGCAAACTGGCATCCGGGCCTAGCGCGAGGATCAAAGAGATCAGTGCCCCCCATCCTGCGGCGATCACAACCCCTGTGAGTAAGATGCGGGTCGTTGACCAAGCCCCCCGTCCTTGAGCCAGCACAAAGACCAAGACCATGGTGATTAACGCGCCAGCAAACGCCCACAGGGGGATCGGTAGCCAGGTCAGGCCCAAGGTTCCCGCCAAGGTAAATCCGAGTAAGGCAAAGACGGATGCACCGCCGGACAAGCCCAAAATATAGGGGTCAGCCAAGGGATTTCTCAAAAGGACCTGCATTAACACGCCCGCCAATGCCAGCAGTGCCCCGACCACCCAAGCAGCCACAGCGCGGGGCAGGCGCAAAGCCCAGATCACTTGCTGGTCTTCTGGGCTGAGTCTGTGTGGCCAAAGCCAGCCCGATGAGCCCCAAGACATCGCCAGCCAAAGACTGGCAGGCAGTCCTAGGCACAGGCCAATCAGCACTAGTTTTACAGAGGGCTTGATTGGCATGCTTGGCAAAGGCGATCAAAATTGATTAACATTCAAGGAAGCTCATTTAAAGGGTATGGTCACGTATGATAGCGTGCCTGCCGATTAGACAACATGATTGATCCTGATGGATTTAGGCCCAATGTGGGCATAGTGCTGGCCAGACGTGATGGCCGTGTCTTCTGGGCACGGCGCGCACGCCAAGGTGGTTGGCAGTTTCCCCAAGGGGGGATGAATACGGATGAGACCCCGATTGAAGCGATGTACCGCGAGCTGTCTGAGGAGACGGGCCTGTCGCCATCGCATGTGAAGGTATTAGGCTCAACGCCTGGGTGGCTTCGCTACCGCCTCCCCAAACGGTATCGTCGCGCTCACCAAAAACCTGTCTGCATTGGTCAAAAACAAGTCTGGTTCTTGCTGGAGTTTTTGGCCGAGGATGATGCGTTTGCCTTAGACCAGGTCGATGAGCCTGAATTCGATGCTTACAAGTGGGTGGACTTTTGGTATCCGCCACAGCATGTCATTGAGTTTAAGCGCCCAGTCTATCGACGCGCACTGACCTTCTTTGAACCGCTGTTGGTCAAGACTGCCTCTGCCTAAACGCAGAGTGCCTTTCAATTCAATCTAGGATAAAGACATCATGAATAAGATATTTTTGGCCACCTCATTGGCGTTGCTGATGGGTTTGAGTAGTGGTTTCAGCCAAGCAACAGAGGTTTTTAGCGAAGAAGATTTGGCCGCCGTCGCGCAGTTGCGTGAGCGCGGTTTGCAGGGCTCTGGTGGCTTTGATGTGGTTGAGGAACTCACCACCCTAGTTGGCGCTCGGTTGGCGGGCAGTCCAGAAGATGCCAAAGCGGTGGCATGGGCCCAGGCGTATCTCACAGAAGCAGGCTTCGATCGGGTGTGGCTAGAGCCTGTGACCTTTCCAACGTGGCACCGCAATAAAGAAGAGGCCAAGATTACCTCGCCGATTGAGCGCGAGATGGTGACCTTGGCGCTGGGGTTTTCTCCACCTACCCCTGCCGGCGGTGTCGAAGCTCAGGTGGTGATGTTGGATGATTATGATGCGCTGGAAGCCGTTGATGCGTCTGTGGTGGAAGGCAAAATTATCTTTATTCGGAACCGCATGGAAAGAGCCCGTGATGGCTCAGGCTATGGCCCTGCGGTCCGGGCACGGTCTTTAGGCGCGAGAATCGCTGCGCAAAAAGGCGCGGTGGCGTATGTGATTCGCTCCATTGGAACATCGACCAATCGCTTTGCACACACCGGCGCACAGCGGTTTGACGTGGGCGTGCGTTCCCTGCCTGCGGTGGCGATTTCCAATCCTGATGCCGATCAGTTAGAGCGGGTGATGGCCTTGGGCGAGCCGGTGTCATTGCATATTGAGGTGGATGCTGAGTTTGTTGAGGCCTACACCTCTCACAATGTGATCGCTGAGATCACGGGTGCCAAGTATCCAGATGAAGTGGTCGCGATTGGCGCCCACCTAGATTCTTGGGACGTGGGGACAGGCGCATTGGACGATGGCGCTGGCATTGGCATCGTGACCGAAGCCGGAAGATTAATCAAAGCGCTCGACCAAAGACCAGACCGGTCAATTCACATTATTCATTTTGCAGCCGAGGAGATCGGCCTGTGGGGTGGCCGTGCTTGGGCTGAAAAGAATAAAGACAGGATGAATCTGATCCAAGTCGGTGCCGAATCTGATTTTGGGGCAGGCCCCATTTATTCGATGAGAGCGAAGGTCAGTGAGGAAGCCAAGCCTGTGATCAGAGCCATTCACGAACAACTCTCCCCCTTGGGGATTGCTTTCGATGGTTGGGGTGCCTACGGCGGGCCTGATTTTCGACCAGCCGCTGCCTATGGATTGGCCGCCATTGATCTTCGACAAGACGGTCGGAATTACTTTGACTACCACCACACAGAAAATGACACGCTCGATAAAATCGACCCCCAGCACATGGTTCAAAACGCCACCGCGTATGCCATTTTGGCTTGGCTGTCGGCGCAATCACCTGTGAAGTTTGGTTCAGGACCAGACTTGATTGAAGAGTAGTGTGGCGGGTTAACGGAT
>JALQZL010000011.1 GCA_023258355.1 Wenzhouxiangellaceae bacterium
ACCTTTGCTTGTTTTGCCATGCACGCCCCTAAATCAAAGATTTTATGCTGTGTTGCTATTTTTCATTATGTTATATCTGAGCCAATGGCCAAATAGACAAACACAGTCAGGTTTTTTATCAATAGATTCAGTAGTTTACATCATTATCAGATTGAAATCAAATGTTTTGCATATTTCCTTTGGTTATGCAACACAGTGATCCATGATCATGAGTTCTCGGGGCGACACTGTGTCTATCAGTGAGGGCAGTGACAGATACTGTGACTGATGTTGTTCACAGTGATCCACACAGTAACAGCTCCTGTGGTCAACACACTTCAGCAGTGTTAGTCACAGTGGCAGTGTGTGTGACTCATATGGTTCATCAGTGTTAGGCAGTGTTAGACACGGTGGTAGGCAGTGTTAGTCACAGTGGCAGTGTGATCCACATGGTTCAGTAGTGTTAGACATGATGGCAGTGTGACCTGTATGGTTCTAAGCTGTTGGGAGCCGAGAAACTGGGGAACACATAATGAGCACCTGAGTTGCCGCATCCAATGTATAGTTATCAAACAGGTCACAGAGTAAAAAGGAGATGCGGACTGGACTACTTTCTATACTACTGAGGGTCATCCAGTCACTAAGCTATTGTTTTTGTTATCTGGAAAACTGGGATCACTGCCCTCCGAAGGCAAAGGTCACAGGTTCGAATCCTGTCGGGCGCGCCATCCCTGCTCTAAGTGGCACCTCCTTGAGGACACCTGATTGATCAACATTGGCACTTAAGCAACCTTACCTAGGCTTTGCTGTAGGAATTTTTGAAAGTGGGGCTATAAAAAGCCCCACAGCAAGTATCACTCAGCAACGGTGATCTGAGTGCTTTCCATGATGTGGCCGTTCTCTTGGATGGACTCACCCTGTGCCGCCATAAAGGCATCCAAGGTGGCCTGGCTTTCGGCCTTTAACACCACCAAAATGGCTTCTTGACCCTCAATTTTTCCATGGGCAACGTCAACAATACCAGCCGCTTCGCGTTTTGGCTGATGGCTGATAAACCCTGCCTCCCATTCACTGTAAGGCTTGCTTAAATCTGCTGTGATTGAAAATAACTTCATTGGTTGGTTTTCCCGATCAGTGAGTTTTAACTTCAATCATCACCCTAACAGATCGATCTTTTCTGATCAAAGAGTGCTAATCTTGCCACCTTTTTTGTAATGCCTTACCCACAACATACTGGCTGGTACCCCAATGGCCGTGGGCAGTATCCATGGCAAGACAGCGAGCACCCCTGTCATTGGAAAGTTAAATAACTGATTAAAGCCAAACACAGCAAAGGCGGTGTGAAAAGCAATCCCGGCGCCTAGCATGGCGCCTAAATGCTCATAGAGCCATAGTTTCGGGTCTTCTGGTGGTCGCTTGAAGAGCTTGAGCATGTCATAACCACCCGTTAAGCCAAGTGGCGACAGTACCAATAATAGAATCATGTTGTCGGGCCTAAAATACAGTGCCCATCCGATAAGGAAAACGCTGGAGAAGATGAGTAGCCATGCCATCATGCGTCGGTAGGGCGTGGCTAATGTGCGTAAGTCACGTTTGTGTTTTAAGACAGCCATCCCATGCGAAAGCATGCTGCCAGTCGCGAGCGCCAAATAACCCAAAAAAAGCAAAAATGCCCAGTCCTCGGGGGCCTCGGTGGGGCCTTGGCCTGCACTGGTGAGTTGAACAAAGTACAGCGTCACTGCTAAGAAGGCGGTAACCACCACAACCACACCGCTATAGCGAAATATCTTTCCAAACTGGCGATGAACCAGGCCACCTTTTTGAGTCACGATGGGTACCCAAAAGGCAGCCAATCCAACAAAACCGATGGTAATGTGCATCCATCGGTTCGCTTCTAGCCAATAAGCCATGCCAAATACTCCTCTATAAGCTGGTGGGGTTCTCTGATGGTTTTGTGTCCGTTTGTCCAAACAGATTCTGACGCATCGCATCCGTCATTTGTTGAGGCATTCTGTAGTCATCAGCATGCTTGTAGGCTCTCTGGATAGCGGGGCGTTCACCCAATGCATCAAACCAGCGCTTCAGTGCGGGAAAATCCTCGAGCCGTTGTTGTTGGGCTTCATGCGGGACGATCCAGGGATAGCAGGCCATGTCAGCAATGCTGTAATCGCCTGCAATAAACTCATGGTCTTCCAGTTGGCGATTGAGCACGTTATAAAGCCGAGTGGTTTCTTTGACATAGCGCTCAATGGCATAAGGAATCTTCTCCGGTGCATACCGATTAAAATGATGGTTTTGTCCAAGCATGGGGCCCAAGCCACCCATTTGCCAGTACAGCCATTGCAAAACATTAAAGCGGGCACGTACATCAGACGTTGGCAGAAAGCGTTGTGTTTTATCGGCCAAGTACTCAAGAATGGCCCCTGATTCAAAGACAGAAATAGGCTCACCGCCATCGTTGGGTGAGTGATCCACGATGGCGGGCATTTTATTGTTGGGGGAGATCGCTAAAAATGCCGATTCAAATTGATCACCTTGACCAATGTTGATCGGTTTGATTCGATAATCCAGCTCAGCCTCTTCTAAAAAAATGGTGATCTTATGGCCATTAGGCGTTGGCCAGTAGTACACATCAATCATAGGCACTCCTCAGTCTCCGCTCCCTTAGGGCAATGATATCAACTCCTTGCCATTCCAGCATCGATCAGCTTCGGGCCGGTTGGGGTTGGTGCAGCGATGGATCGGTGTATCCATCGGGATCAGATCATTGACCGTTGAGCCACCTGATGTGTTTTTGAGTATCTCAAAGGCGTCATAGAGCACCCCGTCAGCAGACCAGGCTTGGAAATGAATGCGATCACTGGCAACTTCAATGGTTTGATAAAGCTGTAGTTCCTCGCCCATTCTTTGCATGTTTGGATTATCTTCATCACCAATGACATACATCTTGGGGCCTGCGACAGACACCACATACATTGGACCAGATGTCTCAGAGCGGTTGCTGCCAGGTAATGGCGCGGAGGTGCCGCGCCCATAGGTGTGATCATGCCCTTGCAACACCAAATCAACCCCATGACGCTCGAAGACAGGTTGCCAGTGCTCTCTCAAGACAGGGTTGTCTCTGCCCGCCGATACGGAGTGGATGGGATGATGCTGGCTAACAATCACCCAGCGATGTTCACTCTTGGCCAACAAATCATCGAGCCATTGCGCTTGTTTGATGGCATCATCTTCATCATAAATCGCACTCATCGAGTCTAGAACAACAATCAGCGTGTTTTGATAGCTTAGGTGATACACCGTTTTCTTCAATCCATCAGGACCGTTATCGGGTGTGGTGAACTGCGGTTCAAATTGGGGGCTCAAACTTCTTTTGAGTTGGAGCAACCCACCCACAAACTCATGGTTTCCAGCGACGATAATTGATGGAATCATGGCGTTCAGGAAAGCGCCTGCATCAAACCACTCACCCCACTCATCATCATGATTGCCGTCTCGAAGATTCACAAGGTCGCCTGCGTGAAGCATAAAAGCGGGGCGCTCATTCCTCATAAAGGCTTCACGGATCACTCTGGAGAAGTGGCTTTTGACCGAATTTTGTGCATCGCCGAAGTAGAAAAACTTAAAAGCTTTTTCCGCATTGGCGGCTGTCTTGAACTGAAACCACTCGCTCCAAGTCTCCTCACCCATCACACGATAGGCATATAGGGTGTCTGGCTCGAGGTTTTCGAAAGTGACGGTGTGATAATGTGCGCCACCATTGTCTGCATCGACAGCCCTTGGTTCGCCGATCACCGTTTTGGCCTCAAGATGAAGCCCAGGGGTCGGTAGCGCTAGACTGATTTGTGCCAAAGACTGGCTGACGGCTTGGTTGGTGCGCCAATTGACCGTTTGGCTGGACTCAGGCGTCGGGGTCATCATCAATATAATTCTGTCTGGCATTGGGCCTGCACTGTACGCGTCGTAGCCTTCAGGAACCAATGTGTTCTTATCGTGCGCGTGGGCCAAGACACAGACGAGTGTGGCTAAGACAATCAGCGTGAACTTCGAGAGGGAATCGTGTGACATAAACTATCCTAGACTGTAACTATCCTTGGGGGTTGTCGTCGAAGGTGCGAACATCTTCATCGAACAACGGGTTATTGATTCTCATGGTGACAGGTTGTGCCTGCATTGTCTCCGACTTGGGAGGCTTGAGCAATCTCTCAGCACGCTCGGGACAATCCCCAAGCCAAGTTGCCCAATCTGACTGATCAAGCACGACCGGTGCGCGGTGATGCCCAATGGAAGACAGTAAATCGTTGGGTTGCGTGGTCATGATCGTGCATGACAGCCATGTATTGCCTTGAGGTGTTTGTGTGAGATCCCATAGACCTGCCATAACCATTATTGATTCATCTTTTGCACTGATCATCCAGGGTTGCTTGGGTTTGGTACGCTGATCCCACTCATAAAACCATGAGAATGGGATCAAACAGCGGCGATTTTTTCCCCAAGCATCTCGAAAGGCAGGTTTTTTGGCCACTGTTTCAGAAAATGACTCGGTGGGCTCACTTCGGCAATTCGCCGTTGAGAAGCGTGGTAGCTTGCCATGACACCAAAAAGGAATCAGTGGCCAAATCATGCCATGCACCGACCGTTCACTTTCCTCGTTCAGTGTGACCACCGGTAAACGAGTCCATTGAGTCGCCTCCTTGCTGGATGTTGATGGGGCAATATTGAATCGATTGAGCCCACCTTCTGGCGCTATGCCTTTGATCTCAAGATGATCAAACAGTTGTTGCCACGAAAATACTTGAGCACCCCTGGCACACATAACCCAATCTAACCTCGAGTCAAGGCACGAAGTTGACGACGTTGCTGTTTGTTCGGACGGGTTTGCGGTTTGGCATGGCTCAATCTGAGCAAGCGCTGTTCTTCTTGACGCGCCATCCTTTGCTCAACGCTGTCTTTGGTTTCTTCGTACAGTGCCTGTGCCAGTGGCGGACTGAGCCTTTTGTGTGCCAGGTCTTTCACTTCGATCACATAGTGCCAGTCGCCTTTGGTGATCTCCAGACAGTCTGTCACTTTAACGGTACGAGCAGGTTTGGGACGGTCACCATTGATCATCACTTTCCCGCCCCTAACAGCCTGTTGGGCAAGGCTTCTTGTTTTGAAGAAGCGAGCAGCCCATAACCACTGATCAATTCTCACGTCGTCTTTTTCAGTGTTCATATTCATGTTTACAATGTAGGATAGTTTCGATTTTACTCACTATTGATATACAGGTGTTTTCATGGGTGAACGTTGTGTGGTGTTGCTTTCAGGTGGATTGGATTCGGCGACAGTTTTGGCCGATATTTGCCAACGAGGTTATGAAGCGCACACCTTGGCTGTGGATTATGGCCAGCGGCACAAGGCTGAACTCAAGGCAGCGCAGAACGTCAGCCAGGCACTGGGCGCTAAATCTCATCGAGTAGTGAGCATCGATTTGCGCACCATTGGTGGTTCTGCGCTCACCGACGATGCGATTGATGTCCCCACTGAGCTGGGTGAGGGTATTCCAGTGACCTATGTTCCAGCCCGAAATACCCTCATGCTTTCGCTGGCGTTGGGACTGGCCGAAGTATTGGAGGCAAGACGCATTGGGATCGGTGTCAATGCGGTCGATTACTCCGGGTATCCAGACTGTCGTCCAGAGTTCATCCAAGCGTTTGAAGCCATGGCACAGTTGGCCACCAAAGCTGGCGTGGAGGGACATCGGTGTGTGATTGACACGCCTTTGATCGATTTGACTAAAGCGGCCATTATTCAGCGCGGGATGAGTTTGGGTGTCGACTATGGCCTCACCAAGCCGACGAGGCCGGCTTGGCCTGCGGTGTTTGTGATTCATGTAGGCTGAGAAAAGCTGGATTTGAATCCGCTGGGGTCACCGACCCCACACGCTATAGCCACTGAAATTAGTGATTTCTCTGGGTCAGTTGATCGGCTAACCAGATCAAACCATCGCAATCGCCCGACACTTCTTTTTGGACAGACGCAAGCGCGTCCATCGCTTGGTCATGGAGCTCACAAATGCGGGTTTTGGCCTCTTCTATACCAAAGAGTCCTGGCCATGTGGCCTTGGCATTTTCCTCATCAGAACCCACTGGCTTACCTATCACCTCGGCATCACCCTCAACATCCAGCAAGTCATCTCGGATCTGAAAAGCCAAGCCCAAGTGTTCACCAAATTGTCGTAAATGGGCTTTGGTCTCGGCGCTCATGTGCTCAACAAGTGAGGTGGGCATCATCACCGAGGCACGAATTAAAGCCCCTGTCTTCAAGGAAAACATGCGCTCGAGGGTCTCTTGATTGGGGGTCTGATGCTCGAGCTGTAAGTCCCAAGCTTGCCCGCCTGCCATGCCATCTGCACCACAGGCATCCGCCATCTCAAGCAACATCTCAAGGACAGCCGCCGGATGCGCCTGACCTAATGGGTCTTCGGCTAGGAGTTGGTAGGCCAAGGCCTGAAGAGCGTCCCCAACCAAGATCGCCGTGGCTTCATCGTAGGCCAGATGGGTGGTCGGGCGGCCACGCCTGAGATCATCGTCGTCCATCGCAGGCAAGTCATCATGGACAAGCGAGTAGCAATGGATCAATTCAACAGCACAGGCAGGTGCATGCAGTCTTGTGGGTTCTAAGCCTAGCGCTTCTGCGCTGGCAAAAACCAATAGTGGTCTGAGACGTTTGCCGCCATTAAACACTGAGTAGTGCATGGCTTCTTTGAGTCTGGTATCGGTGCCGGGATTGGCCACCAGTCGCTCGGTTAGCTGTTGCTCAAAAAGGTCAAGATAGCCCGGGATTCTTGAAGAGAAGGCCGACGTGTTCATGGTGTGAGAGGTGGCGATCAGTCAAATGGCCAAAGCTTTTTCAACCAACCCTCAGGCTCAGGGGCCTCGCGGGTTGCCCCATCCAAATTAAGCTCTAAGACTTGACGGGTATCGGATGCCAGCTCAGGCAACCCCAGCTCCGTGTAGGCTTTGACCATCACTTCCAGCGCATCAATTTTTGCAGGCGCATTGGGATACATTTCCAGAACATACTTGGCACGGTTCACGGCGCCTACGTAAATACCGCGTCGCAGGTAATACCTCGCCACGGAAATTTCATAGTCGGCCAGCACGTTTCTCAGGAACACCATCCGTTGGCGGGCATCGGCAACATAGCGACTTTGGGGATAGCGCTGTGTCAGCTCTTGGAAGTCATTGAACGCAAGACGGGCACTGGTTTGGTCTCGGTCAATCAACTGATCAGGAAACAATCGTCTGAGGAAACTGACAGACTCACCGTAGTGCACCAGTCCTTTGAGGTACCACGCATAGTCAATGTTCGGGTGAGTCGGGTAGGTCCTAATAAAGCGATCAAGCGTGGTGATGGCGTCCTCACCTCGATCGGCACGGTATTGGACATAAGCCAAATCCAATTGGGCTTGCTCTGCGTAACGCCCGAATGGATAAAGCGTGGTTAGGCGCTTGTACAGAGTGATGGCCACCTCATAGCGACGTGTGTCCATCGCCTGTTTCGCCTCGGTATAAAGCTGTTCTGCGCCGATATCATTTTCTTTGACTTCACGGCCGCAGCCGGCAAGCAACAAAACGACCGTCAATAGAACGAGTAGCGTGCGAATCCAAGAATGTTGTGCTGAAATAGTATGCATAATGTCCAATGATAAGCCCTTTGGGCACCTCAAGGGAAACAGGATGCCAAAGCGCATGCTAAACGAGGGTTAAATTGGAAACCATTGACCGCACACACACTGTCTCAGCGTCCGAAGCAGATCAGCGCCTGGACCAGCTTTTGGCCCTGATTTGGGACGATTTCTCGCGAAATCGGCTGGCTCAATGGATTAAATCGGGTGATGTGACGCTCAATGGTGCACCGGTTAAGCCCAAGCATCGGGTGGTTTTGGGGGATGAAATCACCCTCAAAGCCGAGGTGTCCGCCCATGATGAGGCTATCTTGCCGCAGGCGATTGACTTGGACATTCTCTATGAGGATGCGGCTTTGCTGGCCATTAATAAGCCGCCGGGTTTGGTAGTTCACCCAGGCTCCGGCAACCGAGATGGCACTTTGGTCAATGCGCTGCTTCACCATGATCCCGCTTTGGCTGCCTTGCCTAGAGCGGGTTTGGTGCATCGTCTCGACAAAGACACGTCAGGTTGTCTGATCGTCGCTAAAACGTTCGAGTCCCACAGTCGATTGGTGTCACTTTTGAAACAAAGGGTCATCAAGCGCCAATACGTGGCTTTGGTATGGGGGCAAGTATTATCGGGGGGGTGTATCAATGAACCCATGGGCCGGCACCCCACTGATCGTCGGAAACAAGTGATCAGACGAGATGGCCGTGACGCCGTCACCCACTATCGGCTCTCAAAACATCTGGCGGGCAGTACCTTACTGAGAGTGGATTTGGAGACCGGTCGAACACATCAGATCCGTGTCCATCTTGCGCACATTGGTTATCCCATCGTGGGTGATCCCATGTATGGGCGGCGAGGTTCACCTAAAGGGCTAAACGAGGCCCAACGGCAGGCTTGGCAGGCATTTCCACGTCAAGCCTTGCATGCCATTTCGCTGATTTGTCCCCATCCGACCATCGAAGGTCAACAAGTCGAGGTGACCGCACCGATGCCCGAGGATATGGTGAACTTAATTGATCTTCTGGGTCAGGACCAAGCCACGTGAGTCTGATCCAAGATCAGCCAGATTGGATTGATGCACGCTGGCCACAGGCCGAGGCACTGCCCCCACTGACGGCATTGACCACCACCCAGCAATCTCACTGGACCCAGATAGACTGCCCTGAGCCCCCACGGTGGCTTAGGCAAGTCCATGGTGATCAGGTGATCCATCTGGATGATTGGCGCACTGAGATAGAGGCAGATGCGGCCTGGACCGATCGACCCTGTCAGGTGGCTGTGATTCAAACCGCTGACTGTCTCCCAGTCTTTATGGCTAGTCAAGCCAAACCCATGGTTGCAGCGGTTCATGCGGGGTGGCGAGGTTTGGCTGGCGGGGTGTTAGACAGGACGGTTGAGACACTGCCCACCCACCCGTCGACTTTGCAGGCATGGATTGGCCCTGCGATCTCTCAGCCCGCCTTTGAGGTGGGGGAGGACGTCTATCAGGCCTTTGTTGGGCAAGATGCGTCATTGGCAAGCTGCTTTCAGCCCTCAAGGCCTGACCGTTGGCACGCTGATTTGGTCGGCATGGCCGTGATCAAACTCAAAGGGTTGGGGGTAAGTCAGGTGAGTGTCTCTGGCCTTTGCACGGCCAGCGATCCGACTCGATTCTACTCTTACCGGGCAGGTTTGCCGAAAGGACGAGAAACTGCACGAATGGCCAGCCTGATCTGGCTTAGGTGAGTTACAATGAGATCCCGTACCAATACTGGTGTGGAAGCGCAAGCATGACCTCTTTGATTTTCGTAACCGGCGGCGTGGTGTCATCGCTTGGCAAGGGCCTTTCTGCGGCCTCATTAGCGTCGATCCTCGAGTCCCGAGGCCTCAAAGTCACTCTTTTGAAACTGGATCCGTATATCAATGTGGACCCAGGCACGATGAGTCCATTCCAGCACGGTGAGGTCTTTGTCACCGAGGATGGTGCTGAGACCGACTTGGATCTTGGGCACTATGAGCGTTTCGTGCGAACCCGCATGAGCCAGCGCAATAACTTCACAACTGGCAGAATTTATGCCAATGTCATCGCTCGAGAACGTCGGGGAGATTACTTAGGCTCGACAGTTCAGGTCATCCCACACATCACCGACGAAATCAAAGCCTGTGTCAAAGCCGCTGTGGAAGGATTCGATGTGGCGATGGTAGAGATTGGTGGCACGGTGGGTGACATCGAATCACTGCCGTTTCTGGAGGCGATTCGCCAGTTAGGCGCTGAGTATGGCAATCAGGCGCTGTTTATGCACCTGACCTTGGTGCCATACTTGCGGGCTGCCGATGAGATTAAAACAAAGCCGACTCAGCACTCGGTCAAAGAGTTACGCTCCATTGGTATTCAACCTGATGTTCTGCTTTGTCGCTGTGAGCGATTCTTGTCAGACGATGAGCGTGCCAAGATTGCACTGTTCACCAATGTTAATGCAGATGCGGTGATATCGGCTGTGGATGTGGAGGATATTTACCAGATCCCACTGTTCTACCACCGTCAAGGCTTGGACCGCATCGTGATTGATCGGCTGGGTCTCAAGGCCCACGAACCAGACTTAAGCGACTGGGAAAAGGTTGTCGACAGACGCGCCAATCCAAAAGATACCGTGACCGTGGCCATGGTGGGTAAGTATGTTGAGCATGCTGATGCCTACAAGTCACTAAATGAGGCGCTGGCAGCGGGTGGGCTTGCCCATCAT
Source organism: Wenzhouxiangellaceae bacterium (assembly GCA_023258355.1). Lineage (GTDB taxonomy): Bacteria > Pseudomonadota > Gammaproteobacteria > Xanthomonadales > Wenzhouxiangellaceae > Wenzhouxiangella. Next base: position 10,364 of record JALQZL010000011.1, read on the forward strand.
ATTAAGGTGGTTATTCAGCCGGTCGAGTCTGAAGAAATTGAGAGAGAGGGAGTGGGCATCTTAGAGCATGTCGATGCCATCTTAGTGCCCGGCGGTTTTGGTGAACGAGGCTTTGAGGGCAAGATTCGTGCCATTGAGTATGCCCGCCAAACGAACAAGCCTTACTTGGGTATTTGTCTGGGGATGCAAACGGCAGTGATTGAATTTGCCCGTCACGTGTGCGGTCTGGCCAACGCCAATTCCTCAGAGATAGACCCTGAAACATCTGATCCCGTGATTGGCTTAATTACAGAATGGCTTGATGAGAAAGGCCAAAAAGAGCTTAGAGCGGCCAATGCAGACTTGGGTGGAACCATGCGATTGGGAGCACAAACCTGTCAATTGGTCTCTGGTACGAAGGCCCACGAGATTTATGGAAAAGATGAGGTAAGAGAGCGTCATCGTCATCGATATGAGTTTAATAACCACTATCGAGAACTGTTAACAGAGCATGGCCTGATCTTTTCAGGATTCTCTGCAGATGGCACGCTGGTAGAAATGATTGAATTGCCTGACCATCCTTGGTTTGTTGCCTGCCAGTTCCATCCAGAGTTCACCTCCACTCCTCGAGATGGACATCCGTTATTTGAGGGATTCATTCAAGCTGCGTTGTTGTGGCAAGAGGCGAATAAATGAAGTTATGTGATTATGAGGTCAGCAACACGCAACCTTTGCTTGTGATTGCAGGGCCAGATTCACTTGAGTCTGAAGCCATGTGTATTGAAGTGGCGGGTCATTTGAAGGCGCTAACCGAGCGGCTCAAGATGCCTTACGTTTTTAAGGGGTCTTTTGATAAAGCCAACCGGACCTCTGTTAAGAGTTACCGAGGTCCCGGTATGGAAGAGGGTCTCCGCATTTTGCAGGCAGTCCGTGACCAGATTGGTGTGCCCGTCATTACAGATGTCCACGAAGACACCCCGCTAGATGAAGTGGCTTCAGTCGTTGATGTCCTACAAACCCCAGCTTTTTTATGTCGGCAAACCAACTTCATCCAAAATGTGGCCCGCACGCAATTGCCAATCAATCTGAAAAAAGGACAATTTTTATCTCCTTGGGAGATGTCTCGGGTCGTAGAGAAAGCAAGAGAGACAGGCAATGAGCAGTTAATGGTTTGCGAACGCGGCTACATGTTTGGATACAACAACCTCGTGGTGGACATGCGTTCTTTAGAGATCATGAAACAGACGCAATGCCCTGTCATCTTCGATGCCACACACTCAGTGCAGATGCCAGGTGGTCAAGGAGATGCGTCCGGTGGTGCCCGAGAATTTGTTCCACCACTGGCCAAAGCCGCCGTTGGCGTGGGTATTGCTGGCTTATTTTGTGAAACCCATCCAGAACCGGATAAGGCCTTGTGTGATGGACCGAACTCGATGGCTTTGGCAGATATGGCGGGCCTTTTAGAGACTGTTTGCGAGATCGATCAGGTGGTTAAACGACACGTACAGGCGCAAGGGGAGTAATTGATGACGACACAGTTAACCATTACTGGGATTCGAGGACTCGAGGTGATTGACTCTCGGGGGCAACCCACGCTTGAGGCTGAGGTGACTTTATCCGATGGCAGTTGCGGGCGAGCCATGGTCCCTTCTGGCGCCTCCACAGGGGCCCTCGAGGCTTGTGAGCTCAGGGATGAGCATGAGGCAAGGTATCGTGGCAAAGGCGTTCGTCGTGCTGTGACGCATGTCAATGAAGACATTGCGCAAGCGCTGATGGGCATGTCATGCGAAGACCAGCGGTCGATTGATGAGGCCATGATTGCGCTGGATGGTACCGACAACAAGTCTAAGCTGGGGGCCAATGCCCTTTTAGCGGTCTCGCTGGCCAACGCACATGCCCTAGCCAAAGCGCAGGGGCTGTGGCTGTATGAGGCGTTGCAACACAGCACACAAAAGCAGCCGCTCTTGCCAACGCCGATGATGAACATCTTGAATGGCGGGGCACATGCTGATAACCGGGTCGATATTCAAGAGTTTATGGTCATGCCTGTTGGGTTGCCAGATTTTGAGTCAGCCATTCAGGCCGGTGCTGAGATTTTTCATGCCCTGAAAGCCATTTTGAAACAAAAAGGATTGAGCACGGCTGTGGGTGATGAGGGAGGTTTCGCTCCTGATTTATCCTCAAATGAGGCAGCGCTTGAGTTGTTGGTGACTGCCATTGCCGAAGCAGGCTACCGACCTGGGGAGGATGTGGCCTTGGCGCTTGACGTCGCTGCCAGTGAATTCTTTCACGATGGTCAATATGTTTTGGCTGCCGAGGGGCGTGCGTTTGAACGCGAGGGCTTTTGTGATTACTTGGCTGGCTTGGTTGACCGCTACCCCATTATCTCAATTGAAGATGGTATGGATGAGCAAGACTGGGCCGGCTGGGGGTTGCTCACCCAAACCTTAGGTGATCGGATTCAATTGGTGGGTGATGATCTTTTTGTCACCAACACCCGCCTGCTCAAACGGGGGATTGATGAGTCGATTGCCAATGCTATTTTGATTAAATTCAATCAGATTGGAACACTCACAGAAACCTTGGATGCCATTGCCATGGCGCAAGCGGCTGGTTTTGGCACGATCATTTCGCATCGGTCCGGTGAGACTGAGGATGTCACCATCGCTGATTTGGCGGTGGCCACTGGTGCAGGGCAGATTAAAACGGGTTCAATGTGTCGATCTGACCGTGTGGCAAAATACAATCAACTCCTGCGGATCAGCCGTCGCCTAGGCAGTCGCGCGGTGTATGCGGGCCACCAGGTATTTCAGTGAGGTTTGTCATGTCAATCAAGTATCAGATTTCAAAGTGGATAGTGTGGATTGGTCTCACTGCCACAACGATCATGTTATCTGCCTGTCAGCCCAATGAGGACCAGCAAAACATGAGCGAGGCCTTAGCTGGAAAAGTCGTGGTCTATACCTCCAGACAACCCCACTTAATTGAGCCACTTTTCAAGAGGTTTACAGAAGAGACAGGCGTGATGGTTGAGTTCACCAGCGCCAATGAGGCCGCGCTTATTGAGCGTTTGGTTGCAGAAGGTGAGCAAACGCCAGCGGATGTTTTTATTACCGTTGATGCGGGCAATCTATGGTTTGCTGCGGAGCGTGGCTTATTTCAGGCCATTGAGTCTGAGTCATTAACAAACGACGTGCCAACTGCGCTGAGAGATGCCAACAATGAATGGTTTGGCCTATCTATTCGTGCGCGCACCATGGTCTATCACCCCGACCGTGTGGATGTCAGCCAGCTGTCTACCTACGAGAATCTAGCGAGCCCCGAATGGCAGGGGCGTCTGTGCTTGAGAACCTCTCGCAAGGTCTACAACCAATCCTTGGTGGCGATGCTCATAGAGCATCACGGAGAAGAAAGAGCTCAAGAGATTGTTGAAGGTTGGGTGAGCAATCTCGCGACCGATCCGTTCTCCTCGGATACGCAATTGATCAAGGCCGTAGAAGCAGGGCAGTGTGACGTGGGTGTCGTCAATACTTATTACTTGGGTCGTCTGATCAATGAGACACCGAACTATCCCGTGGCTCTGTTTTGGGCGAATCAAGAGAGCACAGGGGTGCATGTGAATGTCTCGGGTGGTGGTGTGACCCGTTATGCGCCTCGGCCTGAGATGGGTCAGCGTCTCTTAGAATGGCTGGCGTCTGAGGGCGCACAGGCTGAATTTGCGCTTCGCAATCTTGAATTCCCAGTCAATCCTCGGGTTGAATCCAGTGGCATCGTGGCGACCTGGGGTCCCTTTGAAGCAGACAATACCCCATTGGTGGTGGCAGGGCAGCGTCAGGCGCAAGCCGTGCAACTCATGGACCGCGCTGGATATCGCTGATGCCTGCATGGCGGTTGACTCGCCATGCCTTGTTGTGGCCGTTATTGTTGCTGGTGGCTTTGCCACTGCTGATGCTCTTACTAGCATGGTTTGAGCCTCAGCCAACCGTTTGGGCACACATTCGAGATCATTTACTGCCACGTTTGGTGGGCCACAGCCTGCTCTTGCTGTGTGTTGTGGGGCTGGGTGTGGCGGTATTGGGTGTGGGAATGGCTTGGCTATCGGGCTGTTGTGAATACCCACTTCGCCGTCTGCTAGATCCTCTGCTAGTCCTTCCGCTTGCTTTCCCAACCTATGTCTTGGCATTCATCTATTTGGGTTTACTCGATTACAGTGGGCCCATACAAAGTCAGTGGCGGGCCTGGTTTGATGAAACCCCGACGGTTTTTGAGGCTTTGTCAGGCCCCTCAGGGGTCTTGCTGATTTTGATTTTGGCATTTTATCCCTACGTCTATCTTTTGGCGCGTGCCTCATTCTCTAGTGGTGGCCTGGCCGCTTTTGAGGCCAGTCGTAGTTTGGGGGTTGGCCCATTTAAGACCTTTTTTCGCGTTTCTTTGCCAATTGCACGGCCAGCGATCATCGCGGGTCTTACCCTGGCGATGATGGAAACGCTGGCTGATTTTGGGGCAGTCTCCATTTTTGGTTTCGACACATTCACAACGGCGATTTATCGCACGTGGTTTGGTCTTTTCAACCTCACTGCGGCCGTTCAACTGGCTTCGATTCTGATGTTGTTTGTCTTGGTTTTGATTGTGGTGGAGCGAATCAGCCGCAGTGAAGGCGCGGGTGAGGCGGAGCGGCGTCCCACAGGCCATCGAATTATCCTCAGAGGCTCTTTGCGTTGGCTGGCCACCGGCTCACAACTGACCTTGGTGGCCTTGGCAGTGATCCTCCCGTTCACCCAACTACTCATTTGGGCATGGCCACAATTGCCTGAGACTTTCTCAGCGTCTATGCCAGCATTGATCTCAAATACCTTGTTGTTAGGGCTCACAGGGGCTTTGTTGGTCGTCTTTGGTGGTGTCTGCTTGCTGGCCGCCACACACAAAATTCGCCAGCGAGGGCAGATTCTGCCCGAAGTGGCCTCTTTGGGCTACGCCATTCCTGGAACAGTGTTGGCAGTGGCCATCATGCTGGCCTTTATTCGCGTAGACCAATGGCTAGGCACCGCCATCGCTGGGGGTCTATTTGCCTTACTGTTGGCTTACCTCATCCGATTCTTGCGTGTGGCTTGGGGTCCACTGGAAAGTGTCGCTGGAAGGATCAGGCCAGAGTATACTGAGGTCGCAAGGAGCTTGGGGGTGGCGCGTTGGTATACGATTTTGCGCGTCAATGTCCCGCTACTTTGGCCAGGTCTGATTACAGCCTTTTTGTTGGCTGTGGTCGAGATCGCCAAAGAAATGCCAGCCACATTGATGCTTCGCCCATTCGGTTGGGATACACTCGCTGTTCGTATTTATGAGCTCACGGCAGAAGGTCAGTGGGAGATGGCAGCGTTGCCCGCTCTGGTCTTGGTTGCCATTGGTTCTTTGCCAGTCATTTTTCTTATCCGACGAGCCTCTAACTTGGTCGGTGCTAACAGATAAGGTCTTAACATGGAATTGAAAACGCCTTTACATAATGCCCACATCGCAGCGGGCGGGCAGATGGTTAACTTTGCTGGCTGGTCTATGCCGATTCACTATGGTTCGCAAATCAAAGAGCATACGGCCGTGCGAGAAACAGCCGGCATGTTTGATGTCTCTCATATGACCGTGGTTGATATTCAAGGGGCGGATGCAAAAGCGTATTTGAGGTTCTTGCTGGCCAATGATGTCGCAAAGCTCACCCAATCAGGCCAAGCCCTTTATGGCTGTATGCTCAATCCAACAGGCGGCATTATTGATGACCTGATAACCTATTTTATCAACCCTTCTTTTTATCGAACCGTGGTTAATGCAGCCACCCGCGAACAAGATTTGGCTTGGATGCAAAGCAAAGCAGAGTCTTTTGATGTGAAGATTGTTGAGCGGGATGATTTGGCGATGGTGGCGGTTCAGGGACCCAAAGCGAGACACATTGTTTCCGAAATTCTCAAGGGCCCAGAACTACTGGAAATGAAACCATTCATGTCCACACCTTTTGGTGACTGGTTTGTTGCTCGAACCGGCTATACCGGAGAAGATGGTTTTGAGATTTTGCTACCCGCCGACCAAGCGAATGAGTTTTGGCAAGCGTTGTTGGCGGCCGGTGTGGTTCCTTGTGGCCTTGGCGCACGCGATTCCTTGCGTCTAGAAGGCGGATTGAATCTTTATGGTCAAGACATGACCACCGAAACCACGCCTTTGGAATCTAATTTAGCCTGGACAGTGGCTCTCAACACAGAAGAGCGGGACTTTGTCGGCGCTCAAGCGCTGTTGGCGCAGAAAACCGCGGGCGTACCACGCCAGTTGGTGGGACTGGTTCTTGATAAAGGAGCCATCCCCCGAACCGGAAGTGTTGTCGAGACGCCTGCGGGTGAGGGTGTGATTACCAGCGGCTCATTTGGACCCACTATCGATCGGCCAATCGCTTTGGCCAGATTGCCTGCAGGTGATTTTGACGAGGTGACAGTGATCGTGCGTGGGCGCTCATTGAGCGCAAAGGTTGTTAAGCCGCCCTTTGTTCGTCAAGGCGAAGTCAAGGTGACACTCAGCTAGCTTCAATCGATTCAAAACGATTGGCTGATCGATTCTTTCGAACTTCCATTGGGTTCCAAATACGGCCGTTCATTGCGATCCAAACCCCTGGCTTCAAGACTTGAACAGCGCCGACGGCGCAGCCAATGTTGAAAACAGCGTCTGAGTCGATAAAGCGCGCCGGGTTGAGTGCGCCAGTCATCACCATGACTTTGTTTGGAATATCCGAAAGTACTCGAGCAGTGTCCACCATGCTATCGGTGCCATGTGTGATCAGGACATGGGTGGCTGACGATGCCGTGATGGCCTCATGAATCGAGTGGCGGTCCTCGTCAGTCATATGCAAGGAGTCTTTTCGCATCAGTGCTTGAATCTCCCACTCAAAAGCCACGTTCATGGCCCGCAAGATCCGCGCAATTTCAGGCTCACCGATTTGGTAGTCTGATTGGTCATCGTAGTAGATCTTATCGATCGTACCGCCAGTGGTCAGAATTTGAAGTTTTTCCACAATCTAATGTCCGGTTTTTAGCCTTGAGCTAGCTATGCATCTCATTAGCCCAACAGTGATGGGCCCGCCAGGCCCATTCAACGAATTTACGCTCGAGTAGAGTAGTATAACGGCATGCGAATCTTCAGCTACAGTATGGTGATGCTCGGCATCCTGATGATGGTCTCGGCCAATGTGAGTGCTGAGATGACGCTTCGTCAGATCACTGCACTACACTGGCTGCCAGAAACAGCCAACATAGCGCGTGCCTACTCAATCGCTGAGGTTGCCAGTGGTCCACAAGAGATGAGCTCAGTGGATGCTAAAGGGCAAGAAACTCGCCGAGCCCAGTCCAGTCAATCGCTGATGACCGCAAGGGGCTTACCAACAGTCTCTAGTCACCTAGCCAGTGGACACTGGGGCTACTGGGTACTGACTAGGCAAGGTGATGCCAGTCGATCTTTCTTTATGCCCTCTCTTGAGGACTTACCACCCGATCCTTTTCTTGAATGGCCCATTTGGCAGGCGGTGGTTGCACGTGAGGCAACAGCTATTTGGGCGGGTGTAGGCGCTGCCCAACGCGAAAAGATTTTTGGCGATTTATGGCGTGTATTCGAGCAAGCCCCCAATGCACATCAACAGCATGCCCTGAGTCAGGCACGGCGCATTGAACGGATGCGCGCCGCGCGAGCCGAGAGTACAGCCCAAACCATATTGAGCTCATTGTTATTGGCTGAGTCACAGTTTCAGTGGCGACGAGCTCACTATCTTGAGAGTGTGTGGTTGCTTCTTGAAGGAATGATGCATGTGGCGAGTCAAGAAGACGCCCAGAATGCGAGGTTTTATGCCAATTGGCTGAATGATTTGCCCGAGGATGAAGTCAGACAACTGCGCCAAATTGATATCAATTTACCCGTCATCGTTGCGCTGTTGGTCGATAGCGCTACCCACCTGATTAATCCTTCAAAAGAGCGAGACTTGGCCGTTGAGCGAATGGCCTCTGCCTACAGTCGTTTAACCCTGTTTGTTTCTAATCCATCGATTTATCTAGACCAGCCTATCCGTGGCGAGACGCTCAGTGAGTCGGGGGCTTGCTTGAGTGCCACCAAACCCCGTGTGATCTCAGAGTGCTTGGCGGATCTTAATCAAAGCTTAGCCAATCACTTTCAAAGTGAGGAGTTAGTGGGTGCCAATGGGCCTTACTCCAGTCAATTTTTGCTTCGAGAATTGGATCTGATCAGCTGGCAAAGGGCACGATATCTCGATGGCTACACGCAATGGCGCTTAGGCCAAGCTTGTCAGGTGCCTCGTTGGTTTAATCTGTTGGAGTGGTCGTTGGCCACAGCTTGGTGGCAGGGATTGATGGATGCGGATGGTGTTGATCTTGATGGCGATCAATATCAGTCGAATGTTAATAGTGAATGGTTACCGCGTGTCGCTCAGTTTAAGCAAGAGGCTCATCAGTGGCTTGAGTGTATGAGCGGTGGTTCCCCTAAATCAAATGTCATTGCGAAATTTGTTGAGTTGCAACGGGGTTTGCTTGACGCTTTGAGCGTCGAATTAGAAACGGCCATGGCCAACTTCTATCGGGAGGCAGTGCGTCCCCAATCAGACATTGATTTAGATCAGCCACTGATTCTTGAGCAGGGGATGACGCCAACTAGTTACCGTAATACTGAATTGAAAATCACGCCGTGTGATCCGGTACGTGCCTGTGGAAGCCGTGTGGAGCTGACGCCGAGCAGCGTGCTACTTGATCTTGTTCCGGCGGGCTTTTGGATTGCGGACCAGATGCGTTTAGGAGAAGTCTCATTTTGTTATGACAACGTGCGTTGGACTGATCGTCAGATGTCCATCGCACGGGCCAACGACTCTGGTGTGGCTGACTATTCTGGTCGACTGAGTTTTAATTTGCTCGCAGAGTTTACCCACACCAATGGCGATATAGAACCTATTTTTAATCGCCATCTAGAGACGAAAGAGCGTGCCAATTTCTTCTTCGGACGTGCAGATGAGGCTCAGCTCGAGATGGATTGTCCATATGGTTTGGATGGGCAGCCGGTTCAGAGCACGCTTGAGAATGAGCGTGCTGGTCTGGTACCAGAAAGATTGACCTACTTTACGAGTATCCCCACACCGACATCCGCATATCTGAGCGCCAATTGGGAGACGTGGCAATTGGCTCTCTTGGATGACGAGCAAGTCACCATTCACCACGCCACAGGCGACCGTGCAATTTACCTAGAAGCAGAGCGTCATCGACGTGCATTGATAGACCGTCGAGAAAGGACCTTGGCGACTCAAATGAGTAGTCTTGAAACCCAGGCTAGCAATCGACAATTGGTGGCAGCCATGCTTGAGGTGGATGCCATTTCTCGTCTGATGAGACGGATTCTGGAGCTTCATTATGGATGGGTGCTGAATAGGGATGACTTATTACGCTCATTGGTTGCAGGTGAAGAGAGCTTGTTATCTCGTGATGATATCCGGATGGCCCGTGATCAGGGCATCCAAATCGAAAGCCTGATAGCTCGGGGCCATCAAAGGCTCGATCAGTTCGAGCAACAATGGGAACGCTATCCTGACAGTCTGACGCAGTCTGGCCAAGTGCCTGCTGAACTGATGATGTCTGAGATTATGCTGCGGACTTTTTCCGACGAACAGTCAACAGCGCCATAAAATAAACCGTTATTAAAGCGATCTGAATGCCAGCAGGCACCCTCACTTCAGGTGTCGCATAAAGTTCTGCAATGGCGAGTGAGAAATAAAACAAAAGAATAAACCCGGCAATCACTAAGCTTCTGACATTTAATTGCCACACACCCCAGACAGGGGCCAACAAAGGCACACTCATGACAGCCACAACAAATACCTTCGGGAGCGATTCCGAGGGGAATAACCAGCCAAACCAGATCCATTGAAGAAGGATCAGTGCCAAGTAAGTCCATCGACACCAATGAACTGACATCATGTGTCTAACCGAACGGCTAAGCTGGCAATACGCGCACCAAGCGCCTGACAAAGCTCTATTTCATCGCTATCCAGACCTCGATCAGCATCAGATCCCGCCAAATGGCTAGGCCCGTAGGGTGTCCCCCCACTTTGCGTCCGTGTCAGCGCTTTTTCAGAGTAGGGCAGCCCAGCAATAATCATTCCATGGTGAATAAGTGGCACCATCATGGTCAGTAATGTCGCCTCCTGACCACCGTGTAAAGTGGCTGTTGATGTAAAGACTCCCGCTGGCTTTCCAATGAGTGCACCCGAAGCCCATTGGCCACCCGTGCCATCCAAGAAATACTTGACGGATGAGGCCATGTTTCCAAACCGCGTTGGACTCCCCAGAATAAGGCCACTACAATCATTAACATCGGCACTTTGCACCAATGCGGGACCTGAGTCAGGTAATTCAACAGGTGTTGGATCGATGGCTGAGGTAATGGGAGCCACCGAGCGTAAGACAGCGCAGGCTTGGTCGACCTGTTCAACACCGCGCGCGATTTCCCGAGCCATGGCTAGGGTATTGCCATGAACTGAGTGACAGAGGACTAGGATCTTTTTCAATGTATTAAAGCTCATGAGTGCCAAAAGGAAATTATAAATTGAATGATGTGAAGTCTATCACCGAGACTGTGCAATGGGCCCACGCCTTTGGTGGTCATTTGTGGCGTCATTTTTTGGAGGACCGTTGCTTTGAGGCAGCAGGCTCTCTGAGCTATAAGACCTTGATTGCTTTGGTGCCACTTTTGGCTGTGGTGATCGGGATGACCTCAGCCTTCGGGCTTTTCGAGCAATGGGTCACAGACATCGAAGCTTATGTGTTTACTCATTTCGTGCCCGCCAAAGGGACCGAGATCCAAGGCTACTTAAATCAATTTATCGACCGCTCCGCAGGCCTGACGGGCGCGGGTTCAATTGTACTCATCATCATTGCGGTTTTGTTGATGAATACCATCGAGCGGAGTTTCAATCGTATCTGGCGTGTTCGCCGGCCTCGGGCTTGGCTCAGTCGCTTTGTGATTTATTGGGCTGTGCTGACTTTGGGTCCGCTGTTGCTTGGTGCAAGCCTCGCTTTGACCTCTTACTTTGCTGTTTTATCAGCGCTTGCGCCTGAGCTTTTGCAACAGGCACTTGAGTCGGTGCTGGCCCGCACGGCGCCTTTTTTGGTGGCTTGGTTAGGATTCGGGTTGATGTTCATTCTGATCCCCCATCGGCGGGTGTATATCCGACATGCCGCTGTCGGTGCTTTCTTCTCAGCCATCTTGTTTGAGGTGGCCAAAGCCGCCTTTGTGGTTTATGTCAGTCATTCATCTACTTATGAAGACTTATACGGTGCTCTGGCGATCGTCCCCATCTTCTTGATGTGGATTTATGTGTTATGGGTCGTTGTCTTGTTAGGCGCGAGTCTGACCGCCGCACTGACCACGTTCAATATGTCGAAGACTGCTTGGCAGTGGACCGAGTCCGATCGGTTTGTCTTGCTGATTCGACTGATTTTCTATCTCCACGAGGCCCAAGCGAGGGGAGAGTTTCTCACCCCTGAGCTGCTCCATCAGCGTGAGCCGGGCGCTACCGATGACATGATTCAGCAGCTCTTGGGATTGTTGGCTGAGCATGGCTGGGTGTCCTTTGATGAGTCTGGCGCTGTTGTGCTGACAATGGATCTCGCTGAGCGCACCGTCCAGTCGTTGTACGTGCTGGATGATTTCTCTTTACCCGTGTTTAAAGCCAAACATTTGAGGTCCTCTGATGCACTTGATCAGCGTATGATAGATTTCTTTGGATCAATGACAGAAAGATTAGAGCCCATGACACAGCCCCTGAAGTCATTGCTATCCACAAGCGCTATGGAGAAGAGGTAATGTCTAGAGCTCACCTTGGATTGATGCTTGTCAGCCTCTGGCTGGCTTGCTCATCAATCGCTCAAACCCCGCTTGAATTTGAGCTACCTGCCCTTGATGGCCAGTCCCACAAGCTGTCTGACTACCGAGGAGATCAGTGGGTGGTTGTGAATTATTGGGCAACTTGGTGTGCGCCTTGTCGAAAAGAGATTCCCGACTTATCCAGACTTCACGATGAGCGTGAGGATGTCACTGTTCTTGGTTTGGCATTTGAAGATTTGTCAGTGTCTGATTTTGAGGCGTTCTTGGAAGACTATCCTGCCAGCTACCCCATTTTAATGGTCGATACCTTTAACCCACCAGAGGCTTTTGGGGCGCCATTGGCTTTACCCACAACCCACCTTGTTAACCCTGAGGGCTTGCTAGTCGAGACATGGTTAGGACCAGTGACCAGTGAGATGATTGTTGCTGAGATCTCAGACAGTTTGCGCGCTAAACAAGCGCCCTAACCGGCTTAAAGCTTAGCCGGTGCTCTGGGCACGGTCCATAGAGACGGAGTGCCTCGAGATGCGCTTTGGTGGGATAGCCCTTGTGTTTGTCAAAGCCATAGACGGGAAACTGGTCATGTAGCGTGTGCATGATGCGGTCCCGATGAACTTTTGCAAGGATACTGGCCGCACTGATGGCTGGCTCTGTGGCATCACCCCCAACCAATGTCTCCACCAACAGATCAATGGGAGGTGCTTGGTTACCGTCAACACGGACGAGTGAGGGTTGTACAGTGAGCGCATAGACAGCTTTGGCCATGCCACGTAGTGTGGCTTGAAGAATATTGTGCTCATCAATTTCCTTGGCGCTGACTTCAATGATCGCTGTGGCCATGGCTTTGCTCTGAATTTCATCAAACAACTGATCTCTTTTCTTTGCCGACAACTTTTTTGAGTCAGCAAGGCCTTGGATTGGTTTATGGGGATCTAAGATCACCGCCGCGGTCACCACAGGGCCTGCCAATGGCCCACGACCCGCCTCATCCACACCAGCAATGGGCTGCATCATGATGGCGAGAGTTCATTGATGATGGCATGTGCGACCCGGTCACCGGCCAAAAGCTCTTGCCTTAGTTGATCGGCGAGACGTCGATAGTCAGCTACCTTTTGCGGCTGGTTTAGCCAAGTCATCGTGGCCTGACACAGCGCCTCTGGCGTTGCTTGGTTCTGGATTAATTCAGGTACCCATTCAGTTTGCGTCAAGATGTTAGGCAGTGAGATCCACTGGCTTTTGACCAAATGAAGAGATTTCGCCAGCCAATAGGTCGTGGGTGCCAATCGATAAAACACCACTTGCGGGCATCCCATTAAAAAGGTCTCAAGTGTCACCGTGCCAGAAGCTGCCAAAGTGACATCAGCCCCTAAGATAGCCTCTCGGACATCACCCACACTGACCGTGATGCCGAGCTCGCCAAGTTTTGTTTGGTGGGCATCCATCACCTGTTTTTTCTGAGAGTCAGCTGCCAATGTCATGTGCAGATTGATCTCAGCGTGTGCTTGACGAAGCCGTGATGCCGTCTCTAGGACCAGCGGTAGATGACGACGGAGCTCGCCTGAGCGGCTTCCTGGAAGAAGCAGAATTTGCTTGTTGGATGACGGGCTGGGTGATTGTTTTCGGTTCAGAAAATGATCAATGTCGTCTGCCAGAGGGTGCCCAACAAAAGTCGCCTCTAAGCCATAGGGCTGATAGAGTTCAGGTTCAAAGGGAAAGAGGGTAAAGAGGTGATCAATGGCACGAGAAATACGCTTCGCACGGCCCCTGCGCCATGCCCAAATGGAGGGCGAGACGTAGTGCAAGGTGCGAAGACCCCTCTTTTTGAGCGACTTGGCCAGCCCAAAATTAAAGTCAGGTGCATCGACACCGAGAAAGGCGTTCGGTGACCAATCAAGGATTCGGCGCC